>NZ_JBEQWH010000004.1:0-221503 GCF_047501175.1 Candidatus Methanoprimaticola sp. MG2 | reverse complement strand
GTTGTTTGGCGATAACAAATCGAGGAGCCGCTATTTTTCAACGAAGGCTACTTTCCATTTCCCTTCTAAAAGAATATAACCCTTCAGTGATTCGCTCATCCGATGTCTAAGATCTCCATAGTTCTGGGGAGCAAGAGCGATATGCCCGTGGCCGAGAAGGCCATCGGCATTCTGAAGAAGCTCGGCGTTGCGTTCGACATAGCTGTAGCATCGGCACACAGGACGCCTGCAAGGGTCGAAGAGCTCGTGAAAGGCAGCGATGCGGATGTTTTCATCGCGATCGCGGGGCTCTCTGCCGCGCTGCCCGGCGTGGTCGCGTCGTTCACCGTCAAGCCCGTCGTCGGTGTGCCGGTCAGCGGTGCCCTCAACTTGGATGCGATCCTGTCCATCGTGCAGATGCCTCCCGGGATACCAGTCGCATGCGTGGGGCTGGACAGGGGCGACAACGCCGCCATCCTCGCCAGTGAGATCATCGCCATCGGGGACGATGCCGTGAGGGATGCTCTCATGAGCTACAGGAAGGAGCAGGCCGACAAGGTCGTTGCAGATTCAGAGAAGGTGGTCTCGGATGCTGGGTGCTGAGGATTTCATTCAGGATACGATATCCGACCTCTCCGAGAGGATATCCGGGAAGGCCATAATCGCGTGCTCCGGGGGTGTCGACAGCATGGTCGCGGCCACCCTGGCCAGCAGGGCCATCGGGGACAGGCTCCTCGCGGTCTATGTGGACAACGGGCTGATGCGCAAGGGGGAGACCGAGGAGGTCGAGGGGATGCTCAAGGACATGGGCATCAACTACCTGATCGCCGACGCCTCGTCAGAGTTCTTCGAGGCGCTGAAGGGCGTCTCCGACCCGGAGAGGAAGAGGAAGATCATCGGAGAGAGGTTCATACGCGTCTTCGAGAGGCAGGCCAAGGAGTTCGGTGCGGAGTTCCTCGTGCAGGGGACCATCGCCCCGGACTGGATCGAGAGCGGTGACGGAGTCAGGGACACCATAAAGTCCCACCACAACGTCGGAGGGCTTCCCAAGGACATGGGCATGACCCTCGTCGAGCCCCTCAGGGACCTCTACAAGGACGAGGTCAGGGATGTCGCAAGGATCCTCGGCGTGAAGGCCTCCGAGAGGCAGCCCTTCCCGGGACCGGCCCTCGCCGTGAGGTGTCTGGGGGAGGTCACCCCGGACAACGTGGCGGTCGTCCGCGAGGCCTGCTTCATAGTGGAGGACGAGATCAGGAAGGCCGCCGACGCAGGCAAGATGGACGCCCCGTGGCAGTATTTCGCGGTCCTTCTGCCATCCAAGTCCGTCGGGGTGCAGGGCGACAGGAGGGCGTACGGTAGGACGATCGCGATCCGTGCGGTCACGTCCGTGGACGGGATGACGGCCACATACTCCCGCATCCCGCTGGACGTCCTCGACGTGATATCCTCGCGCATCACCAACACGATGAAGGACCAGGTCAACCGTGTGGTCTACGACATAACCAACAAACCGCCCGCGACCATAGAATGGGAGTGAAATCATGGATAGCAACATACGTCCGGACACGATGGAACGCATAACGACGCCTGCTCTGGCGGACGCGTTCATAGAGGAACAGGTCGCCGCGCTGCAGGAGCAGATCGGCGATGGAAAGGTCCTGCTCGCACTCTCGGGCGGTGTCGACTCGTCCGTCGTCGCCGCGCTGTTGATCAAGGCCATCGGGAAGAACCTGACCTGCGTCCACGTGAACCACGGTCTCCTCCGCAAAGGGGAGGCCGAGCAGGTCGTCGACGTCTTCCGCAACCAGATGAACGCGAACCTCGTCTACGTCGATGCAACGGACCGCTTCCTCGGAAAGCTCGAGGGCGTCTCCGACCCGGAGGAGAAGAGGAAGGTCATCGGTGCCGAGTTCATCGCGGTCTTCGAGGAGGAGGCCAGGAAGCTGGACGGCGTGAGGTTCCTGGGCCAGGGCACCATCTACCCGGACATCATCGAGTCCGACAAGGGCGTCAAGGCCCATCACAACGTAGGGGGTCTACCCGAGAAGTTCGGGTTCGAACTGGTGGAGCCGGTGAAGCTCCTGTACAAGGACGAGGTCCGCGTCGTCGGTAAGCAGTTGGGCCTTCCCGACAGCATGGTCTACCGTCAGCCGTTCCCCGGGCCGGGACTCGGGGTGCGCTGCACCGGGGCGATCACCCGCGAGAGGCTCGAGGCGGTCAGGGAGTCCGACGCCATACTCAGGGAGGAGTTCGCGAAGAACGGGCTGGAGGGGAAGGTCTGGCAGTACTTCACGGTGGTCCCGGACTACCGTTCCACTGGAGTCCGCGACGGACAGCGCCTGTGGGACTGGCCCGTCATAATCCGTGCGGTCAACACCACCGATGCGATGACCGCCACCGTCGAGGAGGTCCCCTGGGAGCTCCTCAAGCACATCACAGCCCGCATCCTCGATGAGGTGGAGGGGGTCAACCGCGTCCTGTACGACCTGTCCCCGAAGCCCTGTGCGACCATCGAGTGGGAGTGAGAAACAGGGCCCGCGAGGGCCCTACTTCCATGTTCAGTCCAGGATGCACTCGCTTATGTGCCTGCATATGCGGGACACGTCCGTCCTGGACGTGAACTCGAACTTCACCTGGCCCATGCCGCTGAACCATAGGTACAGCTCGCTGTCTATGTCGATGATTCCTGCGGTCTCCACCGAGAACGCCTGCACCCGGTCGAACGGGAGCGTCAGTATCTGCTTCTTCTTTCCCGTGATTCCCTGGATGTCTATGGCGATGAGGCGTTTGTTCGTGAAGATCACGCCGTCGCGGACGCTCCTGTACGTGTGAACTATCTCTTCGCCGGATACGAGGAGCCCTCCGATCAGTTCACGGTACGTGCCGTTGTCCGCCTCTCTGAGTTTCAGGTATTCCATGTTGGAGAATTCTATCGCCATGTGTGTGGAATCGAGTATCTCATAGAGGAATGTATCGTCTACATTCACTAATCTGTCCATATGTCCAACATCGGACGTATGGGGTGTCCGTATACCCACATAATAAAATACGACATCCATTTCGTTCCATCATGAAGGTATATGTGGTCGACAACGGGAGCCAATGGACCCATCGCGAGTGGCGCGTTCTCAGATATCTGAAGGTTGACACGAAGATCGTCCCGAACACATCCCCGTTCGAGGACATCCAGGACGCGGACGGGCTCATCCTGTCCGGAGGCGCCCCCAATGTCGCCAGCGACTCCGACCGCATGGGCAGGAACGGCGAATACCTGGACAGGGCGAGCTGTCCCGTCCTGGGGATCTGTGCAGGCATGCAGTTCATGTGCGAGCATTTCGGAGGGGCCCTCGGTCCCGGCTCCGTCCCGGAGTTCGGCGGGGTCGACCTGAAGGTGATATCGCATGATGACCTGTTCTCCGGACTGCCGGACACGTTCAAGGTGTGGGCGTCCCACAACGATGAGGTCAAGACGGTCCCTGATGGGTTCGAGGTCACAGCATCCTCGGAATCGTGTCCGCATGAGGCTGTGAGACACGTTGACAGGCCGATGTTCGGGGTCCAGTTCCATCCTGAAGTGGAGAACTCGGAACACGGAGTGGAGATCTTTCAGAATTTCTTGAATATAGTCTCCGAGTGGCGCAGTTGAGCGCCACCCGGGGACTTTCCCGGCCGAGTGATCGGCCGAATCACTTCTGCTGGCTCAGAACCTCGAGCTGGCTGATGACATTCCAGATGATGGTCCTGCCGTGAAGGGGGATGTTGGGGTCGTTGGCAAGGTCGTCGAGGATGACGATCGCGCCGGTTGCACGGACATCCATTGCCTCCTTGGTGTCGAGGAGACGTGCTTTCGCATCGGATGCCCCCTTCCTGATGTTCCTGGGGATGGAAGTATCCTCGGCAAGCATGTCGAGAACGTCAGTGACCTGTTTTATTTTGTCTGCTGCCATGGAATCACCTGTTCAGAGGGTCTCGAACTCTTCCTGCAGGTCCTGCACAAGCTGTTCGAGGACTTCCTCAAAGTTGGATGACCTGTATTCCCTGACGCCGCCGAGATCGCTCTGGATCTTGGCGAGATAATCATTGTTGTCTTTGACAAGTTCGACGTTACAAAGCACTTCTTCTTCCATGCTTAAGCCCCCTTGGGTATAGATTGACCGTACCAGTAACTTATATAAAAAGGGTTCAATCAAAATTAACAGTGTTGATTTTAGACCCGGTCCATGTTCGGAGTCCCCGACCTGGTCATGCCAGACCTGATTCTTCCGCGCTTTTGCGCTATCGGAAGGTTTATAATAAGGTCGTTAATAAAGGGCAACCTTGACTTGTTATCATTCAGTGGTAACGAGGACGGCCCGCGACGCGGGGGAGAACGGTAAAATGGCAGAAGAAGAATCCACGGTGTTCGAACTGCAGGACGAGTTCGAGTCCAAGGCCAAGGGCTTTGGCAAGGGAAAGTACGGCAGGATCCTGAAGATGGCTCACACCCCTTCCAGGGACGAGTATACCAAGACCCTGTACATCACCGGATTGGGAATCATCCTGATCGGTGCCGTCGGATTCGCCATCTGGTGGTTGATGGACGTCCTTCCGACCTATTTCTGAGTGGTTAGCATGGCATCCATCAAAGGCGAGAGTGCGCTGCAAAAGGTACATGCCGGTGCGACGGCCAGCTGGCCGTTCTCGGTGTCATCCGACGGATCCGGAGTGAAGATCTCGTTCTCCATCACGACTGGTCCCGATTCCAGCGCTCCCGAGTGGGACGTTATGCTTCTGGATTCCCTCAACGGGGAGGTCTGGAGCAACTACCGTGCATCCACGGAGGTCAACGTGGATGTAGTCGGCAACGGGGACAAGCAGCTGACCCTCCAGGTCATCTGCCCCAAGGGAGCCAGATACGGTGACACGGTGGAGGTCCTTGTGACCGCCGATGACGGCATGTCCAACTCGATGTCGTTCAAGGCTGTTGCCACCCAGTCCATCATGATCCTGAAATCCCAGATCGACCAGGAGAAGGTCGTCGCAGACGCTCTCGCATCCAAGGCCGCTCTGGGTGAGAAGGATATATACGCCATCCTGAGTCCTGCAGGTCTCAGGGGCTACGTGTTCGTCGAGGGGATGAACACGGACCGCCTGCGCGAGAAGGTCCGCGACATCAAGAAAGCGAGGAACTTCATCGACGGCGAGACCAGCATCGAGGAGATAGGATCGTACCTTACGCCCGTCTCTGCGGTCGTCGGAATCGTCGAGGGCGATATAGTCGAGCTCGTGAACGGTCCGTTCAAGGGCGAGAAGGCCAGGGTCCAGCAGATTGACCAGGCCAAAGAGGAGATCACGGTGGAGCTCATCGAAGCCATGGTCCCCATCCCCGTCACTGTCAAAGGAGACAGCGTGCGGGTACTTGAGAAGGAGAGATGAACAATGGTAGACACTGTTGAGGCATTGGTTGACGGGGGCAGGGCCTCCGCAGGTCCGCCTCTCGGTCCCGCACTGGGACCCAAAGGCGTGAACATCGGTCAGGTTATTGCGAAGATCAACGAGAAGACGAAGGCTTACGACGGAATGAAGGTTCCCGTCAAGGTCCTCATCAACGACGACAAGACCTTCGACATCAAGGTCGGAACTCCCCCCATGTCCGCTCTGATCAAGGGCGAGCTCGGGATCCAGTCCGGTGCACACAACCCTAAGTCCGAGAAGGTAGGGAACCTGACCATCGAGCAGGTCAGGAAGATCGTCGATATGAAGGGCGACGACCTTCTTGGAGCCACCATGAAGGCTCGCGCCATGGAGGTCGCAGGAAACTGCGTCGCCGTCGGTGTGACCCTTGACGGAAAGAACCCCAAGGACTTCCAGGCCGCAGTCAGGGCCGGGGAGTACGACGAGGCTCTCGCCGACTGAAACTCAAAGGCCGGGGTCCCCCCGGCCATAACATCATTATCCCACACCCGTCGATCGTTCGGATCCCCGAGTGTTACCTTTATATACTACTCCCATATAGCCCACATTACTTGTAGGAGAGTCCGAAAGGATTCGCACGAACTACGAGGAGGAATTGTATTGGCAGAAAAACCAACCGTGATGGCTGTGCAGAAGGCACTGGAGAGTGCGAAGAAGCGCAATTTCACCGAGACGGTTGAGTTGGCCATCAATCTCAAGGATGTTGACCTGACCATCCCCAAGAACCGTATCCAGGAGGACATCGTTCTCCCCAGCGGTCGCGGGAAGTCCGTCAAGATCTGCGTGATTGGTGGTGGCGAACTAGCCTTGAAAGCCAAGGACGTGGCCGACCGTGTCATCACTCCCGAGGAACTCGGAGCGATCGCGGACGACAAGAAACAGGCAAAGAAGATCGCGAACGACACCGATTACTTCATCGCCGAGGCGCCCCTCATGGCCGTCGTCGGAAAGAGGCTCGGAACCGTTCTCGGTCCTCGCGGAAAGATGCCCAAGCCCATCGCCCCCGGAGCAGATCCGGCCGCGATGATCGAGGGTCTCCGCAAGTCTGTGACCATCAGATCGAAGGACAGGAAGACTTTCCACGCCCCCGTTGGATCGGCCGACATGTCTGCAGAGGAGATCGCTGAGAACATCGATCTCATCCTGAAGCGTGTCGAGTCCCACCTGGAGAAGGGAAAGTACAACATCGCTTCCGCCTACGTCAAGACCACCATGGGTCCCTCGGAGAGGGTTCTGTAAGGAGGCATGAAGATGGCACACGTCGCAACTTGGAAGAAGGACCTCGTCGAGGAGCTGGTGCAGGATATGCGCGAGTATCCCGTTATCGCAGTCGTCGATATGCACGGGATTCCCGGTCAGCAGATTCAGTCCATGAGGAAAGGACTCAGGGCCCACGCCAAAGTCAAGATGACCAAGAACAAGCTTATGGTCTTGGCCATCGAAGAGGCGGCGAAGGAGAAGCCCGGACTCCTGGGACTCAAGGATGCGGTTGATGGACAGTGCGCGATTGTCACGACGGACATCGATCCCTTCAAGCTTTTCAAGAAGCTTGAGGCGACGATGACGCCGGCCCCCGCAAAGGAGGGTCAGCTCGCGCCCTACGACATCGTCGTTCCTAAGGGACCCACCCCCTTCGGACCCGGCCCCATAATCGGGGAACTTCAGAAGATAGGCCTTCCCGCAGCTATCGAAGCGGGAAAGATAGTAGTCAAGAAAGACACCACTCTGGTCAAGGAGGGTCAGCCGATCCCCGGACCCGTGGCTGCAATGCTCCCTAAACTTGAGATCCTGCCCATGGTTGTGGGAATGGAGCTCAGGTCCGCTTACGAGGACGGAGTCATTTACGGTAGGGATGTCCTTGACATTCCCGAAGACTACTATTCCACCATGTTCGCTACGGCCGCGCACAACGCCCTTGCTCTGGGTGTATCGATCGCCTTCCCGACAAAGGAGACCATCGTACCGCTCATCGCCAAGGCGTTCAGGGAGTCCATGGGACTTTCTGTCGAGGCCGCATACCCAACCAGCGAGAACATCGACAGGCTCCTCGCGAAGGCAGACGCTCAGATGCTGTCCATTGCCTCCGCTTCCGGATACACCAGCGACGAGATCGCGGCGAGACTCAGTTCCGCCGCCGCTGCCGCACCCGCAGCAGCACCCGCCGCCGCGCCCGTAGAGGAGCAGGTCGAGGAAGAACAGGAAGAGGTCAGCGAGGAAGAAGCCGCCGCTGGTCTCAGTGCACTATTCGGATAAATAATAGGAGTTGATTTGATATGGAGTATATCTACAGCGCTATGGTGCTCTACTCTGCCGGCAAAGACATCACCGAGGACGCAATCAATGCTGTCCTGACTGCCGCTGGAGTTGAGGCCGACGCAGCTAAGATCAAGGCGCTCGTCGCGTCCCTGGACGGAGTCGACATCAAGGAGGCCATTGCCAGCGCAGCTGTCTGCGCCGCACCCGCCGCCGCTGCCGCACCCGCCGCTGCCGCGACCGCTGACGCACCTGCCAAAGAGGCAGAGCCCGAGGAAGAGGCTGTCAGCGAGGAAGAGGCCGCCGCTGGTCTTTCCGCACTGTTCGGATGATCGGGTTTCGTTTCGGAACCCACCTCAAACCTTTTACCTCATCTTTCTAATCAAATAACGGGGAGATCATTTGGCGAACGACGAGAAGATGGTCCTGAGGCTCTCACCGGAGACTGTCGCTGTCTTCCGCGCTCTCGTCCTCAGGGGCGACTTCAGCTCGATCTCCGATGCTGTCCGTTCCGTCCTGGACGGGTATGCGGACACCATGGTCACCGAAGGCATCGTGCCGGTCTACGACGTCGAGGAGGTCCTGGACATCGCCGACCTCACATCGGACGGGAGGTCACTGGACGACATGGTCCGTGCGGCCGCCGACCGTTACCTGATGGAGAACTCCGCCGGTGAGAGATTTGACCGATGCTGTCCTCTTCGCCTGCGGCGGCGGTGCCGCCAGTGTGATTTCCGAATCCGGGTTCGATGCCCTTCCAGTGTATTACACCAATCCGCGTGAGGTGAATTTCACAACGAAGCCCGTGTTCCTGACGCTCATGGGACGCGGCGATCCGGAGAAGATACGTGAGAAGTTGAACGGCGTCCGCGTGGTGTTCGTGTTCGCCATGCTCGGCGGGGAGTCCGGCACGAGGATGCTCCAGGAGGTCGCCGGATATGCGAAGGACGAGGGCTGCAAGGTCGTGTCCGTCGTGTCCATCCCATGGAAGCTCGAACCGGGCCGTCGTCAGAAGGCCCTCGACGCGCTGATGAACATAGTCGATGTGTCGGACAGGGTCCTGCTGCTGGACATCCAGACCATAGTGGAGCTGAGGGAGGTCGATAGCAAGGCCAACGAGTTCTTCAGGTCCGTCCGCAGTGTCATAAAGTTCGTCCTCAACGGGCTCGCCCAGATGCTGAACGGGCCGTTCTTCACGACATTCGTGGAGAAGGTGTACACGTTCTCGTACGTCAACGACATCGATCCCGTCAGAGCGGTAGGATATGCGATGAACGCTACCGCGTTCCCGACGGACCCGTCATACGGGAGGATGATCGTCACGGTCGGCGGAGGCTTTGAGACCGCTCACATAGAGCAGGTCTTCGATACGGTGGCCAACAATACGGGGATAATCCCGGACATTGTGAGAAGGGAGGACAGGGAGGATACCAAAGTGGTGATCTATCTGCCCGTCCAGTTTTAATTTTCGTTCTTCTCCCAGGGCTTTCCGTTCCTGATTATCCTTACCGCATCGCCGAGGACGCCCATGATCGTGCGATACTCGTATTCTGTGGGAACGGAGCGCCCCATCATCCTCCTGAACATCACTCTGGTCCCGTGCCTGCGCATCTCGGGGTATTGTACTTCGGCCATCAGGTCGTCGAACGTGCGGAACAGGCGCTCCTTCTGCTCCCTGTTGGCAGGGAGGTTCTTCTTGGGTTCGCGCTCCGCCTGGTACATCTCGTACATGACTATGGTCGCCGCATGGGAGAGGTTGAGGATCGGGAACTCGTCGTTCGTGGGGACCCACACCAGGACGTCGCACTGCTCGAGCTCCTCCTGCAGGAGACCGATGTCCTCCCTTCCGAACATGAACGCGATCTTCTCGTCATATCCCCTGCAGTTCTGGGCGAACTCCCTTATGGGGACGGGGATGCGGGTGTAGTTGCTCTCCCCCTTCGTCGTCACGCCGCTGGTCCCGACGACCAGGAAGCAATCATCCAGTGCCTCCTCGATGGTTGGGACGATCCTCGCGTTCTCGAGGATGAACGACCCGTGCTTGGCTCTTCTGAACGCATCGTCGTCGAGCTCGCAGGAGGGGTTCACCAGGACCAGGTCCCTGAGCCCGAAGTTGGCCATTGAGCGGGCCACCGCACCTACGTTCCCGGGGAACTTCGGCCCTACGAGGACGATCCTGAAATCTGTCATGTCCGGTGTGAGAGTCGTCCGCTACTTAAGGGTTGACGACGCATCTTCCTGATCATAGTCTCTCCGCGATCCGTGGGATCGTCCATGCGAGATGGATCGGCAGTTTCACCACGTCGCCCTCGGATGGAGGGTTCATGGACAGCACCATCGATCTCTCGGGAGAGAACGTGTCGATGTACTTCTTCAGGCTAGTTGCACGTATCTTCCATCCGGACTTGACCTCCGCGGGGACGGCAGAGGTCATTTCTCTCTTGGCAATGATGAAATCCACTTCGTACCGATTGTCCTTCCAATAGTTCGCGGTGAATCCCAAGGTCATAGGCTCGTTGTTGACGAAGTTCTCCGCGGAAGCACCTCTGAATATGTGATTCAGGTCGCCGTGGAGATTCTCGTTCACATAGTATGCAAGGTCCAGGTTTTCGTTTTGGAATATGGGACGGTGTCTCTTCTGCCTCTCAAGGTTGATGTAAATAATGTCGTCGAAGAATCTGTCCCCGAACTCTTTCAGAAGATGCGTCTTGCCGCATTGACGTACTCCCTTGAGCACTAGAGGCATACGGTCTCCGTCGTCCTTCCAACGGATGAGGTCCACCATCGCTTCGCGTTCTATGTGTGTTCGATGTCAATTGAGGATGTATGTGCTATTATTACAAAAAATACTGTAAAAATATGTAGTTTCACTACATCAATTGACACAATTGAAACAAATTCCTGGTTTTTACCGAAGTTTATTCCTGGTTTTTACCGAAATTATAAATCTTTCAGTATACAATTACACACACGATGACTCTGACGCCTTTTGGATATAAGCCCAGGTATGTCGATGGGATGATAGAACGTAGTCTCAAGACATTCGGCGGTGTCTGTATCACAGGACCTAAGGGATGTGGGAAGACATGGGCAGGTCTGAACAGTGCCAAGAGCCAGACGAGTCTCCTCGATCCCGAGGATAATTTCAGGAATCGTAGGATGGCTCAGATCGATTCTCTGTTTGCTTTGAAAGGTGATGTGCCCCATCTCGTCGACGAATGGCAGGAGGTTCCAGAGATATGGGATGCTGCCAGATTCGTTATAGACAAGATAGGGAAACCGGGGCAGTTCATCCTGACAGGGTCCTCGACCCCCAACCTGACACAGACTTCACATAGCGGAATAGGGAGGATCGACCGGATTCGTATGCGGCCCATGTCTCTGTTCGAATCAGGGGATTCTATAGGAAAGGTCAGGCTCCATGATTTGTTTTCTGGTATGGACATTATGGAGGATTGTGGATCCCATGCCTTGGAGGACATCATCGACCTGTGCATCCGCGGTGGTTGGCCCGCGATGATAGGGAAGGATCAAGACTCATATGCCAGGTATTCGAAGATCTACTTTGCGATGGTCTGTATGGAGGATGCGATACGTCTGGATGGAACCAAGCGCGATATGGCTCGGATGTCTTCACTTTTCAAGTCACTCGCCAGGAACGAGTCTACTACAACTCCAGACAGTCGTCTGATGAACGATATGCGCGAATATGATGATGTATCCATCTCGGACAAGACCTTGAGGGATTACATCGATGTTCTGGACAGACTGAATGTCACGGATCCCCTTCCCGCATTCAGCACAAACCTCAGATCCTCTCTAAGGGTGGGGAAGAATCCGAAGAGGCATTTTGTAGATCCCTCTCTGGCCGTTGCAGCTCTGAACCTGACAGGTGAGATGCTCATGGAAGATCTTAGAACGACAGGGTTTATGTTCGAATCACTCTGCACAAGGGATCTCCGCATATATGCCGAGGCCAACGATGGTCATGCAAGTCACTATCGCGACAGTAGGGGACGGGAGGTCGACATCACCATCGAGATGCCTGACGGGAGATGGGGGGCGTTCGAGGTCAAGCTTGGGAGCAACCAGATCGATGCTGCCGCGAATAATCTGCTGAAGTTTTCGAAACTTATGGAGGAAGAGGAGAATCCCCCATCCGTCCTGTGCATCGTGTGCGGACTTGTCAGGGATGCCTATCGCAGGCCAGATGGGGTGTATGTGGTGCCGATAACGGCATTGAAGGCATGATCCGGAAGTTTACGGGCGATTCTGAGCAGGGATCGCGGTTCATCTTCCAGCCTAACAGATATACGCACCGTTGGTGATTAGCGGTCGTGGACATTCCTAAGAGTCATCCAAGATACAAATCGCTCATGACCAGGGAGCTTCTGGTCGAGATGGTGGGCAAAGGCATCGTCACCCCCACCGGACTTATCTCACACGGGAGGGGAGAGGCCTACGACTATCTGATGGGCGAGCGCACCATCGCACCCGCCGAGAGGGCGGAGTGCGCGGCGGCGGCCATGCTGCTGTCCGCCGAGAACCCGGTAATATGCATAAACGGGAACGCCGCCGCGCTCGATGCTGAGGGTCTGATCAGGATCGCCGAGGCCGTTCCCGCGAAGATAGAGGTCAACCTGTTCCATCGCACCCCCGATAGGATGGAGGCTGTGATCTCCCATCTGGAGTCCAAGGGTGCTGGAAGCGTCCTCGGACGCGTGCCGGACGAGAGGATCCCAGGCTTGGAGCACGACCGTGCCCTGTGCACCAGGGAGGGCATCTGGTCCAGTGATGTCATCCTCGTGCCCATAGAGGACGGGGACCGCGCCGAGGCCCTCATCGCCATGGGGAAGAAGGTGATATCCATCGACCTCAACCTGTTGTCCCGTACGTCCAGGGTCGCTACGGTGCCGATCTGTGATGAGATAACACGCGCGACCGCGAACATCCTCCGTTTCACAGATGAGCTCCGCGGGAACCGGGACGCAATAATAAAGGCGATGGATGACTTCTCCAACCTGGAATGCCGCAAGGAGACATTGGACGCGATCTGCGACTCGCTCCGTGCGGAGTTTGAGTGATACAATGGACGAACTCGCAAAGAAAGGATCCCTGAGGCTCCATTGGGCCGCCGACCACATGCCGGTGCTCATGGACATCAGGAAACGCTTCATCGACGAGCAGCCCCTGGCCGGTCTCAAGATCGGGATGGCCCTCCACACCGAGGCGAAGACCGGTATGCTGGCCGTCACGCTCGCCGATGCGGGAGCGAAGATAAGGCTCGCAAGCTGCAACCCCCTGTCCACCGACGACTCCGTGGCCGTGGCCCTCAGGGAGGAGTACGGCCTGGACGTCTATGCCAAGAAGTGGGAGTCGGAGAAGGAGTACTACAACAACCTCAACACGGTCCTGAACATGGCCCCGGACTTCATCATCGACGACGGTGCGGACCTCATCGCCATGCTACACACATCCAGGAAGGATGTGCTGTCCAACGTCAAGGCGGCCAACGAGGAGACCACCACGGGGGTACAGAGGCTCAAGGCCATGGCCAACGACGGTGCGTTGAAGTTCCCCGTCCTGGACGTGAACGATGCCAAGATGAAGTTCATGTTCGACAACCGCTACGGGACCGGGCAGTCCGCCTTCGACGGCTGGATGACCGCCACCAACCTGATCGTCGCGGGTAAGAGGCTCGTCGTCGCCGGGTACGGATGGTGCGGAAAGGGAGTGGCCATGCGCGCCAAGGGACTCGGGGCATCGGTCATCGTCACCGAGGTGGACCCCATCAAGGCCATCGAGGCCAAGATGGACGGGTTCGAGGTCATGCCGATGGTCAAGGCCGCCTCCATCGCCGACATCATCATCACTGTCACAGGATGCAAGGACGTCGTGTCCAGGGACGTCATAGCCGCCATGAAGGACGGCTGCGTCATGGGCAATGTCGGTCACTTCGACAACGAGATCAGCAAGGTCGCGCTCGACGAGATGAGCGTGTCCAAGGAGAGGGTGCGCGACTTCATCGACGAGTACAGGCTCCAGGACGGCAGGAAGCTGTACCTCATAGCGGAGGGCAGGCTCATGAACCTCGCCGCGGGAGCCGGACACCCTGCGGAGATCATGGACATGAGCTTCGCCACCCAGGCGCTCGGTCTCATCCACATGGTGAACAACTACGAGAGGATGGAGAACAAGGTCCACTACGTCCCCGAGTCGATCGATTCGGAGATCGCCAGCATCAAGCTGAGGTCCATGGGCGTGGAGATCGACACCCTGAGCGAGGAGCAGGTGTCGTACATCACCGGATGGGAGGAAGGCACCTGAAACCCTATCTCTCGGTCTACGGTCACGTCACGATAGACACGATCTTCGCCATCGACCAGTTCCTCCCGCCGGGCATAACCGCCGACGCCCTGAGCAAGAAGACTACGCTGGGCGGAACGGGCCCGAACATCGCCGTGACGGCCGCCAGGCTCGGCTGTCCCACCGCGCTGTGCGCGTTCATAGGACACGACATGCCGGGGGCCTATCTGGACCTGATGAGGGACTCCGGGCTGATGATGGACGATGTCGTGACCGTGGACCTTGAGACCTCGTCGTGTGTCATCATCAACGACAGGGACCTTGTGACGAGGGTGTTCTTCTTCCAGGGCCCGCAGGGATGCGCCGACACGCTGGGCATAACCCTGGACGGCATGGCGAAGCGGTCCGAGCACGTCCATTTCTGCACCGGACAGCCGTCGTACTATCTGGGCATGATGAAGGGCCTCCGCGGAGGCCCCAGGATCGCTCTGGACCCCGCACAGGAGGTGCACAAGGTCTGGAGCGCGGACCTGGTCAGGGATGCCATCCCGCTGTCGGACGCGCTGTTCTGCAACGAGCTGGAGGCCCGGGCGATATGCGGCTACCTCGGGATAGACGACGTCCTGGACGCCGGGCCTGGATTGGTCGTCCGCACCGACGGGGACAGGGGGAGCGTCGCCAGGGTCGGGGACGAGACCCTGTCCGTCCCGCTGGTCGATGCCGCCAGGGCGGTGGATGTGACCGGGGCGGGGGACAGCTACCGTGCCGGATTCTACACCGCGCTGTATCGCGGGTACGAGGTGCCCGAGGCGCTCGTCATCGCATCCTCGGTCGCGTCCTTCGTCGTGGAGGAGGTGGGGGCGCTCACCAACACCCCGACATGGGATCAGGCGCTGGAGAGGGCGGAGCCCTATTTCGGAGCGATACACTGAGATGACGCTGTTCGCCCTGACAGGCACCCCCGGGACCGGGAAGACCACCCTCTCGCAGGAGCTCCGCTCCCGCGGGTACGAGGTGGTGGACGGCAAGGAGTTCATAAGGTCGCACGGACTGCTCGGGGAGTACGATGCGGACAGGGACACCTACGAGGTGGACCTGGATGCCCTGAACGATGCGCTGGAGGGGTTCAGGTCGGACGACCGGCCCGTGATCCTGGACAGCCACCTGTCCCATTTCATGGACTCCAGGGGGATAATCCTCCTGAGATGTTCTCCGCGCTCGCTCGCCGAGCGCCTCAGGGGGCGCGGGTACTCCGAGCGGAAGGTCCGCGAGAACGTCCAGGCGGAGATACTCGATGAGATCCTGTGCGAGGCGTCCGAGACGGACATCCCGATAGGGGAGATCGACTGTTCGGCCCTGTCGGTACGCGAGGCGGCGGACATCGCGGAGAAAATCATAAGTGGTGATGCTTCGGATTACCCCCCAGGAAGCACAGATTGGACATCGGAGATGGACGAATGGTTCTAGACAGTAAGAGAGCGAGCGTGGACTTCGCACTGACGCCGGTGGCGAAGAGGCTCATCAACGTGAATCCCAACATGATCTCATGGGCGGGACTCATCCTGGCGCTGGCGTGCGGTGTCGTCTTCTGGCTCAGCGGCACCGAGGGCAGGGACTGGCTTCTGCCCGTCGGGGCACTGATGGTCATCGTGTCCGGATACTTCGATGCGCTGGACGGCAAGGTCGCCAAGCTTTCCGGCAAGGCGGGACCGAAGGGGGACTATCTGGATCACGTGTTCGACAGGTATGCGGACGTGTTCATGATCGGAGGGGTCGCGTTCTGCGCCACATGGTGCGACCCTTACCTCGGGATGCTGGCACTCGTCGGCGTCCTGCTCACGTCGTACATGGGCACCCAGGCGCAGGCCATCGGGGCGCCGAGGCTCTATGCGGGACTGCTCGGAAGGGCGGACCGCGTCGTGCTCTCGACGCTGTTCCCGTTGATCCAGTTCATCGCCATGCAGTTCGGGTACGGGTCCTTCGAGATCGCAGGACTCGACATATGCTGGATGGAGATCATGATGATCTGGTTCGCGGTCGTGGGGAACCTCACCGCGATCCAGAGGGGTATAATCACCTGGCGCAACCTGGGCGAGATGCACCCCGACGATCCGAAGAAGGAGTGAAGGCGGGCCCGGCAGGTCGTCCCTGCCGGTCCTGTCAATTCTTAAGGCAGCCTATCGGGATCAGACGGATTCTGTATTTTTCGATACCAGGGGTATCATACCCCTCGTATCCTGGGTGGACATGCACTGTGCCATATGTTGTATATATGCAATCATATGTAAATCTACATTGGTCGAGTTGTGGCCATTTCATTGGTCTACTTGTGGAATGCCTGTGGAGGCAAAACCATCGGGAAAACACGGGATCAGCTGTTCTGTTCGGGCTTGGAGGGTGCGGGACGGTCCTTGCCCCTGTCATGGCTCTCCTTCTTCGCCCTGTAGTATGACAGCGGATGGTTCAACCATTCCTGCTGGCACAGCCCGTCGGGATTGAAGCAGATGCCGTTGGTCCTCATAGTGTTGCATTCCGGCGGCGTGTATCCGTCCCCGCCCCTGTTCTCGCCGGTGATGTGCTTGATCTGATACTCCGACTTGGACTCGTCGAAGTCCGGGGATTCCGAGAACACGCGGATGATCTCATCATACGTCAGGCCGAGGGCGTGCAGGAACGTGACCAGCGCGAACCTCGCACTGTGCGGCAGGTTCATCCCCTGACGGGACATCTGGAGTATGTGCTTGATGCACGGTGGCAGGTACTCGACCTTCATCCCCTCCCCTCCAGTGGGGCTGAACTTAGCCTTCGCCTCCGCCACCTTGTCCATGGTCTCCGTGACATCCGCCCTGAGATGGCTCTTGAACTCGTCGGGGGTCATCAGCGGCAGTTCGGACTCGATCTTGTCCTGCAGCGCGTTCTGCATGAGACGGCTGAACTTCTCCTGTGTGATCCAGACGATCCCGTTGTGTATGTCGCTGTTTATCAGCTTCCAGTCCACGCTCTTCAGGCGGTTGGCGAGCTTCAGGTAGTCCGTGAAGTGGATCCTCATCAGTCCGTCCACATCCGTGGAGGATGGGACGTTGAGCTGCTCTGAGATCCCTATGACGGTGGCCCTGTCCTCGCCGACGAGGATCTTGTTCATCCTCACGGCCTCGGCCAGGGCGTAGCGCTTCGTCAGGAAGCGGTCCCCTACCGCGGAGACGATCATCCTGGCATACGGATAGGAGAGGACCTCCATCAGGCGGTCGTAGTCGCTCGCACGGACCATCGGGACATAGCTGACCTCCGACGATTCTATCGCGTCCATGATCCTCTGCATGCCCCTATTGCGGGCGGGCTCGTACGAAGGGGATGTGATCAGTTCCCCGATATCCGCACCGCTGTTCTCGACGAAGTCATGCGCTTCGGCGAGGAACGGGAACTTGGCGATGCGTTCGGAGTCCATGACATCTCCAACACCATGCTCTTAGATAATGGTGAGCAGGTCGTCACGATCAGAACACGACCACGTCCCTGAGGCGGTCCACCACATGCGGGTCCTCCAAGACCTCGAGGAGGTCATCGAACCCTCCGAACGGCCTCTCCACGGCGATCCTCTGCGCCCTCTTCTTCCCGATCCCCGGGAGCGCCGCGAGGGCGGACATGGGCATCTCGTTGATGTTGAACGGATAGGTCACACCGGTTATGGAGCGGAACCCCCAGTCCGTGACGTAGACGTCCTGGAACGTATCCGTGTCCACCTTGTACGGTACGCCCACGAGCAGCGGATACGAGCCCAGCTGTCTCCCGAACGTGGTGTTGCCGTCCTTAAGCTCCATGTACACGTCGCGGAGCACCGTCCCGTACGGGGCGACCCTCTCCAGCATGGTGCGGTCGATGTTCTCCCGGACCTCCTCCTTGAACCTCTTGAACCTGCGCTGGTCCACCCTGACCGAGAACTCCCTGCGTATCGGGAGCACCTGGCGTATGTTGATCCTGCGGATCATCAGTCCCTCGGAGACTATCGTGTCCAGCACATCCATGTTCATCCCGTAGCTCCGGGACGTCTCCCCGTCGAGGCCGCAGATGATGTTGATCCCGGGAAGGATGCGGGGCATCCCGCGCGGACCCCTCGAGCCTCCGATGCGGTTTATCATGCGCACCGCATCCAGCACCTGTTCCGCCGTGCTGTTGAGGTTGTTCTCCATGACCACCCTCGGGTCCGCGGACTCCATGCCGAGTGCGAGGACGTTCCCGTCGGTGCATCTGGACGCCAGGGTGTCAAGCACCTGCTCGGATTCGTCCGGGTGCGACGCTATCACCGCGGCATTGGCATTGTCCACGTGCAGGACGTCGAACCCCAGGCTCTGGAGGCCTTCGAACAGGTCGTCGACCATCATCGGGTTCGGCGTGGGCAATTGAGAGTCCGGGTCCGATCCGTACGAGACGATGCACGTCTGTCCGCCGACCCTGAGGTTCCTCACCCCGAGCTCCCTGAGCCTGGAGGCCTCCTCTATTATGTCATCGGGGGAGCGCATCAGCGGTCTGCCCTTGGTGGGCTCGATGCAGTATGAGCATCCTCCGCTGGAGAACCTGTGGCAGCCGCGGTACGATTCCACCTCGGCGATCAGGGGCTGCGGGAAATCCTGGTGTCTCGTGACTATGTCGGTCCCGAGCAGCATCCATCTGTTCCACTCGTCCAGCGTGCGCAGCCTCTCCCCGACCTCCTTCCCGACCATGCCGTCGTACAGGGATGCCGCGAGGTCGCGCTTTATCACGAAATCGAACCCCTCTGCGGCATCCGACTCCGCAGCGGAGCCTCCGATCATCTTCCATCCGTGGAGTCTCGGAACGAGGGACTCCAGCTCCTTCTGGGACATGGGCATCGAGCGCAGGTACTTTCCGGGCACGGTGTTCCCGGAGAGGACCACGCTGACGCTCGCCTCGGGGACCCTGGCACCTCCCCTCAGCATGTCCACCGTCAGATACTCCACCCTGTCGGCACCGGCATCCAACGCGGCACCCGCTATGGAACGCGCCATGGGCGAGATGTACGGAGGGACTCCGAGTGCTGCGGGGTCGTCGATGTATCCATCTATCAAGAGGACGGAGATCTCCTTGGCCATGGACGCTGATGGCGATGTGATATAATAATCGGCCCACTTTCGCAGAGGAGGTCAGGCAATCATGCATTGGACTTCCTGAAGATCCAATACTTGCTGAGCCCCCAGTTCAGGGCGATCTCGATCATGCTCCCGACGATCTTCGTGAAGAACCCTTCCCCGAAACCGAGGAAGTCGTCCGAGAATATGCTTATGCCATATCTCAGCCCGGCTATGTCGTACATCAGGTAGAATGTGATCACCGATACCGCGAAGGTGAACACCCTGGCACTCAGGAATTCCACCGCTTCGGTGCCGGTCTTGCGCGTGTCCCAGGTCTTGCTTCCGAAGACGATCCATTTGTTCACGAAGAACGCGAAGGTGACCCCGACGATCCAGGACAGTATGTTGCATATGTTCGGGTTTATGTCAACCCAGGCAAAGGCGACGTATGCACCGTAATTTACCAGTGTGGTGAATCCTCCGCAGATGATGTAGAGCATACCTTCGCGGTGTTTCACCGAAAAATCACGCACCATGCCTAGCATTGTGAATCGGACATAAGTTTCAGTTATTTAGTATCCGATGATGAAGACTTAGCATTCCACCTCAACCATTATTATCGGACTCCGAGTTAGGGGGTGGGATGAGATTCCGCGTCGATGCCATCGCGGTGATAGCCGTGCTTCTGTGCGCTGTCATCGTGGTCGGGGAGGTTCTGACCTATTCACAGGTCCATCATTACGATGCATCGGCAGAATGGAACGAGAATACGGTAGATTTCACCGTTTCTTCGTCCGGTTCGGACAGGTATGACGCGGTTCTGATCGACAATCACGGACGCGTCCCAGTGGATGAGGTCTTCATCTACGAGGATGAGACATATGACGAATACTTCAGAGAGGCATCGGGGGTATCCACGCCCGAGTACACCGATCAGGAGGTCGCGTCCAACGACTATACGAAGTATCTCAACGCCCGTTCTTTCGACAACGTGTCATCGGGTGGGGAGGAGGGCCTTCTGTCGTATCTCACAGGCTCCGCGTCCCCATCGGGGAAGGGGCTCATAGTCACATCCTATGCACTCCCCTCCAGCGTCTATGACTGCACGGAGGACTGCATCCTGGTGGAATGGCTGAACGCAGGGGGGACGCTGTATTGGATGCATTCCGAGGTAGGTCGTTTCTACGTCGATGAGCACGGGCTTCAGTGGACCGATGGGCCGTCTATACTGCTTGGGGATGCGTATCAGAACACGTCCGGTGCATCCGCGGCGGAATCGAGGATCGAGAACGGCTTCACCGAGGCGCTGTGTCTCAAGGACAGCCATATGCGCAACGCCCTGTGCGTGGATGACGTCCCAGGGTCGATAAGGATGGGGTATTCCGTGGACCAGTATGCGTCCATCGCGGGGATCCCGTTCGGAGAGGGGCAGATATTCGTCCTCTCAGGAAAATACGATTTCGATCTCACGGATGACCTGGCCCAGTTGATTGCATCAGGGATCACCGTGTCCTCGGAGGTCGTGTCCCACCTCACAGGTACTGTCACGCGCGGGACCGTACAGTCTGAGATGGACGTCGTGGAATCGAAAACTTCGATCCTATACGTATATGTTGGCGGTACGTACACGAAGTACGGGGAGACATTCCATGGTCGATGTGTATGAGGTGGCAAGTCGGACCATGGACCGTCTGATGTCCATGAGGCACCCTCTTCTTTTCCTCATAGTCGTTGGGATCTTGCTGAGGCTCGTCATAACGCCTCTGTCCGTCGTGTACGACTCCGAATTCTGGGCCTTGGTCGTTCGTAACATCGAGGCAGGGTGGGGCCTGTACGGTGTGGATGGCTACTATTATACGCCTGTCTGGGGCTATTTCTTGGGCCTTTCTGCCGCTTTCCAGGACCTTTTTATGAATATCGGGGAGGTGGCGGTAAAAGTGGTGGAACTGATACCCATAGAGGGTCTGGGACTGTATTTCACGTCTACGATCCCATCAATAAGTTTTCTCTTCGCTGTCAAGGTCCCGTTGTTCGCTCTCGATCTCGCCGCTTCGCTGATGATATGGTATCTGATAAAGGATGTTACCAATAGCGACAGGAAGGCGATCGCAGGCTTCGGTCTCATGTTCTTTTCATCGGTAGTGTTCCTTTCGTCAGGCGTGATCGCGATGCCCGACATCGTTTCAGCCCTGTTCATACTGTTGACTGTTATTCTTTTGAGAAAATCCCATCCGTTCATCGCAGGAATGACCTTCTCGGTATCTGTCCTCTCCAAGTTCTTTCCGATATTCCTGCTGTTCGTCCTTGTAGCATACATCCTGGCCAACAACAGGTCTGACATTCGCAGAGGTCTGGTTCAAGTGGCCTCGTCCGCGCTCGGGACGATGGTGATGACTATGATCCTTCTCGCCCCGCAGATCATGGAAGGGGATCTGGCAGAATGTTTCCAGTTCCTATCAGACCGTACCGGATTGGCGACAGCAAGTTCGATGTTCGATACGGTTACTGGAGCACTTCGTATGCTCACATATGTGCTTGTACTCCTGGGGGCGGTTTATGCGGGGTATTTCGTCTATAAGAACAAAGAGAACGACCTGTTCGAGACGTTGATGAAGGGATGCCTGCTCGTGATGGCACTGTCCTTGTTGTACCCGCCGACAACCCAGTACATCGTTTCATTGATTCCTTTCCTGGCATTTTGGATCGTTGTTAAAAATCGCAATTTCTTCCCTGCATGGATCCTTCTTTCATGCGGTGCACTAGTGTATGTTTTCGCATCGAACGCAGTTGTCCTGATGCCCATGGGCGTTTGGTGGAACATATTCGACGTGGGACATCTGCTCGAGATATTCCAGCTATCCAGTTCCGGGATGGGTGTCATCACTTGGAGAAACGTTCAATTCGTCATAGGCGGCGTACTTCAGTGTGTCGGGATTATCTCCGTGCTTCTGATCATGCGTTATGGAGGTCTTTCCAATCTTTTGGAATGCATCCGTCCTGCTAAAAGGAATGACGGCACGTCTTGAAAAACAATTTCGAATAATCAGACCGCATTAACGGTTATATACGCGAACTCCAATCGCACCTTTTAGATTTCGAAGTGTTTCTACGAAATTCGTAGAAATCGGCATTTCGAGAGGTGAAAGTCATGGCATACGACAAGGATATGAGTGTCGAGGAGCGCCTGGAGAAGGCGAAGAAGCCCGGACAGGACGCAATGATCCTCCACAAGTTCTACCAGGGAAAGATCGAGACGGTGCCCAAGGCATGCGTGAGGTCCTTCGACGATTTCGCGGTGTGGTACTCGCCCGGTGTCGCCGAGCCCTGCAAGGACATCGCCAAGAACCCCGACATGGTCTACGAGCACACCTGCAAGTGGAACACCGTCGCAGTGGTGTCCGATGGAACTCGCGTCCTCGGTCTGGGCGACATCGGACCCGAGGCCGCCATGCCCGTCATGGAGGGGAAGGCCATGCTGTTCAAGTATCTGGGAGGCGTGGACTGCGTCCCCATCTGCCTTGATACCAAGGACCCCGACAAGATCATCGAGACCGTGAGGCTCCTCGCCCCTTCCTTCGGAGGAATCAACCTGGAGGACATCTCGAACCCCAAGTGCTTCGACATCCTGGACGAGCTCAGGAAGGACTGCAAGATCCCTGTCTGGCACGATGACCAGCAGGGGACCGCGACCGTGGAGGTCGCCGGTGCCATCAACGCGATGAAGCTCGTCGGGAAGAAGCTCGAGGAGGCCCAGATCACAGTCGTCGGGGCCGGAGCAGCCTCCATCGCCATCTCCAGACTTCTGCTGGCCACCGGTTTCAGCCCGAAGAACATGTGCATGTGCGACTCCAAGGGTATCCTGAACCTGGAGAGGGAGGACGTCAAGGACGGATTCCGCCAGAAGTGGGAGATCTGCGAGAAGACCAATGGTGCCGGCAAGACCGGAGGGCTCAAGGAGGCCATGGAGGGCGCAGACATCGTTATCGCCGCATCCAAGCCCGGGCCCGGAACGATACCGCCCGAGTATGTCAGGAGCATGGCGGACGACCCCGTAATCTTCGCCACCGCCAACCCGATACCCGAGATCTGGCCCTGGGAGGCCAAGGAGAACGGATGCAAGGTGTTCGCCACCGGAAGGTCCGATTTCCCCAACCAGGTCAACAACTCCATGGGATTCCCTGCGATCTTCAGGGGTGTGCTCGACGTGAGGGCCAAGACCATCACCGACGAGATGTGCATCGCCGCCGCGAGGGAGCTCGCCGCATGCGCCGAGGAGAAGGGCCTCACAGAGGACTACATCATCCCGACCATGGCGGAGACCGAGGTCTTCCCCAGAGAGGCCGTCGCAGTCGCGATGAAGGCTCAGGAGCAGGGCGTCGCCAGGCTCAAGCTCAGCAGGCAGGAGCTCCACGACAGGGCCGAGTTCATGATCAACAGGTCCAGGAACCTCACTGCCAAGATGATGCAGGACGGATTCATTCCCGATTGCAGCTCCGTTCTTCAGTGAACGTGAAAGGGGGCACCGCCCCCACTTTTCAACATTCTCGCTTCCCGAAGGTCGCTCTATGTCGAAGGTCTCCGTAATCGTCGCAGTATACAATGGCGCCCAATACATACCCAGATGCCTGGAGTATCTCGACGCCCAGACCCACAGGGACCTCGACATAATGTTCGTGGTCGACGCAAAGACGACCGATGGTTCCGCCGATCTCCTGAGGGAGCTTTCGAAGGACGACGACCGCGTCCGCATAATCATCCAGAACGACACGAAGAGACAGGCAGGGGCCCGCAACATCGGACTGGACAATGCGGTCGGGGAGTACGTGTGGGTATGCGATGTGGATGACCGCCCATATCCGACCCTCATCGAGGATTCGATCAGAGCGTCGGAGGAGAACGATGCCGAGGTGGTGTCGTTCAACAGCGTCTTCACTAGGAACATCGACCATCCAGAGCCAGCATGCAAAGGTCCGAATGCAGTCGTCCTCTATTCCGGGATAGACGCCGCAATCGCCCTCGGCAACGGGGAGCTCTCCCCCAGCACCTGGAGCGACGTGTACCGCATGGATTTCCTCAGGGAGAACTTCATGGAGTACAGCGAGGGTCTCTGTGAGGACCTCGATTTCGCCGCAAGGGCGTTCCTTTCCGCAGAACGCGTGGCATACCTGAAACGTCCTCTGTACGTGTATTATCAGAATGCCGCATCCGTCTGCGGTACCGGGGCCAACGACGATGGCATCGCAGCCGCCGACGTGCACTATGCCGAGAAGCTCTCCGCCATCGTCAGGGAGCGCTATCCCGAGAGGTATCCCGAGTTCTGTGCAGCGATGGGGCGTCACGTGATCCGCAGCCTCACGCGTGCATCCAGGGAGAGGTTCGATGAGCTGTCGGGCAGTCCGATAATAGCCGAGATGCTGTCGCATTGCAAGGGGTTGTCGCCGGAGGTCATCCTGTTCAAGGTCTCTCCGGGACTGTTCCACCGCATCGGGAGCAAGGCACGGGGTCGCAAGTTCTCGCGGGACCCTCTGTATTTCAGAGACGACTTCTGATCATTCCCTGTCCGAGAGGACGGATTCCACTGTCTTCCTGACGGCTTCGGTGGAGTTGTAACGGAACGTCCATCCTTCCGCCTTGGCTTTGGAGATGTCATACCCGAATGTGGATACGTCCCCCTTCCATCCGCAGTCGCCTCCACTGTACTCGTATCTCACGTCTTCAAGGCCTAGGCCTTCACAAACGATGTCTGCTATGGTGTTGACATCAGTGTACGATTCCGTCGATACGTTGAATACGTTCATACCCTCGTATCCCTTGGACATGAACCCTACGATCCCTTGGACGAGGTCCTCGGAGTAGACATACTGCTTGTTCTGTTTCCCATTCCCGAGGATCTCCAGCCTGGAGGGGTCTTTTTTCAGTTTGGCGATGAAATCGAATATGACCCCATGGGTCAGTCTGGGGCCGACGACGTTAGGGAACCTGAATATCAGTGCGTTGAATCCACACATGTACGAGTATGACGAGATCAACGCCTCCGATGATAGCTTGCATGCGCCGTAGTACGATATCGGTTCGAGGCCCCCTTCATTCTCCGTAAGTGCGATTCCAGGCTTGTTCCCATATACCGCCGATGTGGACGAGAAGAACAGATCGGGGATGTTGTTCAAACGAACTGCCTCGAGGACACTATGGGTCGTCATGAGGGTATCCCGGTAGTCTATCAGGGGGTTGGTGCCTCCGCTGCGGATGTCGGAGTTCGCGGCCAGATGGTACATCTCATCAACGCCCTTGGAGACCTCAGGCAGTTCTCCGTCGTTGATGTCCGTCGAGACATATGTGAAGCGCTTCTCGTCATCCAGGTGATGGATGTTCTTCGCGTCCTTCGTTGGGATCTTATCGACGACAATGACCTCCTTCCCCTGGGCAAGAAGCACGTCTGCAAGCTGACTTCCAATGAAACCGGCACCGCCTGTGATTACTGTCTTAGACATTACAACACCTCGTCATTGTATATTATGCGGGACCCTTTCGGATCAAATCTGAATGGTGTCCATGCATGGTCGCATGCGGACTCCATTATCTCGGACCTGGTCTTTTCATCCGCATAGAATAGCATGAATCCATTTCCTCCGGCACCCAGCAATTTTCCGCCTATCGCACCCTTGGATGTGATCTCCTCATACACCCGGTCTATGTCCGGGTTTGTTATTCCTGTCGATAGGGTGCGTTTGAGCTTCCATCCCTTGTCCAACACCTCTCCCATGGCATCAAGGTTCCCATCCTCGAGGTATGTGCGCAGATCACGGGCAAGATCGCACATCTTCAGCTGATTCATCTCCGCATCACCTGAGGTCACGTTCTTTCCATGGTTTTTGAGAATCGCAGATGCACTTCTGGTTCCGCCGAGATAGAGCATGAACAAGCGGTCATTCAGCTTGCTTTTGGCCTCATCCGTCATCCTGACCGGCTCCACGGACACGGACCCGTCCTTTTCGAACTCGATGAAGTTCAGTCCTCCGTATGCCGCGGCATACTGGTCCTGTTTCCCTATGGGTTCCCTCAGGACCTCCATCTCCATGCGGCATGCATCATGTGCAAGTTCCTCGCTGGATACGGTTCTTCCAAGGCGAGTATTTAGAACATTGGACAGTCCCACTGCGAATGTGCTGGACGATCCCAATCCCGTTCCTGCAGGAATGTCGGATGTACTGTTCATCTCAAGACCGGAGAGCCCATACTGCTTCAGCATCTCTCTGAAGACAGGGTGTTTGATCTTGTTGATGTCCGTCGTGGTCTCGACTTCCGAGTACTTGAGTTGAGTAACAGACTCGTTGAACGATTTGACGGATGAAATGTAGATGTACTTGTCGATGGCGGTGCTCAGCACACACCCTCTGTGTTTCTCATAGAACGATGGGAGATCGCTGCCCCCTCCACAAAAGCTGATTCTCAATGGTGTTTTGGAGATGATCATTGTACCGTCCTGCGGTTCCGCAATATCTGCGTGGACTTAATAGGTTCGCGCTTTCCGTACATACGACCCTCTTTGTAATATATGGTCACTGCTGTGCCCCGATTATGCTGGTCACGGTCGCAGTGGCCGTTTACAACGGTGCTAGATTCATCCCGGAATGCATCCGCTGTCTGTCGGAGCAGACCTATCGTGATTTTGAGGTCTTGTTTGTAGTGGATGCTAAGACTACCGATGAATCGGTGGAATTGATCGAATCGCTGGGGGTCGACCTCCCCAAATCCCGTGTGATAATCCAGAATGACAAGGATCGTCTCTCCGGTGCGCGCAACATAGGCATCCGCGAGTCCAAGGGCAGCGTGATCTGGTTCCTAGATGTTGACGATCATCCGTATCCTGATTTTCTATCAGTGCTCGTGGGCGTGATGAATGACAGGGATGCGGACATCGTGATGTGCAACAGCATACACATCAGGGAGCGCACGGTCCCTCCAGAGAGCACCCGGGACTACGGGATCCTCGAGATGACCGGAGCAGAAGCCGTTGGAAGATATACGGAACTACCTGTATACTCATGGGCACGGATCCAGAGGAAGAGCATCTTCGAAAACGGGGATTCATTCTTCGTGATGTATCCGTCCATGGAGGATCTCCCTCAGACGATCATCGAGCTTGCCAATGCCCAGAAGGTCTGCTATGTCGGGAAACCGTTGTACGTCTATTACAAGATCCAGGGTTCTGCGACCTTCACAAATCGTAGTACCGAGGTGGAGGTTATCGACAAGATCTCCCGTAGAACGGTACAATACGTCAGAGAGAAGCAGCCTGAGGCATATCCGGCGTTCAGTCGTAGCATGTTGGAGCGTCTCATGAGGCATCTGACATTCTGCACATACAAGGAGTACAAACGCGTCCGTGCGATCTCAATAGCGGACGAGCTACTGTCCCAGATCGAGGAAAAGTCTTTCGAGATGAAGGTGTTCGAGAGGATTCCGGCACTATACTACGCGATCCTCTATCCTTTCTCCCATTTCATCTGGGATCGCAAGGACGGACTGTGGGACAAGGGTGAGGGCAGGTGAACTGTCCGCCGTTGAAGTCGATCCTATCCTCCTACGTCTTCTGGATAGTGCTGGTGGGTTTGACAACACGGTTGGTTCTAGGAGTTTTCTTCACATATCCCTACGATTCCTCGAGCTGGGCGAGAATAGCCGAGTCTTCTCTTGCCGGAACCGCCTTGTACGATCGTCCCGACAATTACTATGCGCCGATCTGGGGGTATGTATTGTCTTTTCTCGCGATGGTCTACACGAGCTTCGGCGGGATATCGTTCGGTCGGCAGTTCGATGAGCTGCTGTTCTTGGACAATTTCACGTTCTCGTATTACGGCTCGCTCATCATCGATCCGGCATTCGCGTTCCTAGTGCGCATGTTCCTCATCGCGGTCGATATCGCCGTCGCGTTCACAATCCGTAAAATCGTTCTGAACCTGAGTGGGAACGAGAGGAGGGCGGACATTGCGATGGCGATCTGGTTCCTGTGCCCGCTCACCATATACAGTTCCTCGGTGTACCTGATTTTCGATACTCTCGAAGTCCTTTTCCTGGTTCTCTGTCTTTATTTCGCATTGAACAATCGTCCGTTCATAGCAGGCATAATGATGTTTTTGGCTGGGATGACGAAACCCTTCGCATTCTATCTCATACCCCTCCTGGTCGTATGGTTCATGACGCGGAGTCCGAGCCGCACCGAGAAGGTGAACGGCATCGCATTGGCGATGGGCGGATTCGCGGCGGCTTTCATGTTGACATTCCCATTCGTTCTGCTTTCAGGCGATTTCGATGCGGCATTCATATTCCTCACAGGGCGGGTGGATGCCGCTGGAGAATCGACGTTGTATGGCTGGGAGTACATCATATCCGTGTTCACGACATTCAAATCCCAGGGCTTCATATGGTTGCAGCCCGTGATAATCGGTGCCACGGTTCTATTTGCAATACTTTTTGCAAAGAAAGGGGAACGGACGTTCCGCAGGCTGCTGTTCTATTCCGTGATGACGATGATTGTCGTCTTCGCCTGGCCCGTTGCCCAGCAGTGCTACTATCTGGTCCTGATAATGCTGATAGCCCTGTTGGCTGCATATTGGGACCCCAGATACGTTGCGGGGCTGATGCTCGTGCTGTCGGTCCCGTCCCTGATATGCCAGGTCATAGCTCACAATTATTCGCTGATCCTGCCGTTCTCCGCATACACAGGCATCGTGCCGTTGGACTGGGCGGTGGAAAAGCTCGTCACATTCAACACAGCACATTGGCACGGAATGAACGTCTACACTACATCCAGACTGGTGATGCAGTGGATGATCCTCGCGTCCATGTTGTTCATAAGCAACTCGTTGTACAGGAGGCGCTATGATGAAACGTGCTGATTCGGTGATTGTCATCAGTATTCTCGTGGTGGCCGTGATATTGCTGGGCGAGGTCCTCGTGTATGTCAGTTCGCCCTATTACCACGAAACGGAATTGATCGAGGACGAGGCGGGCGGGTACAGTCTGAATATTTCCTCCAGCTACGCCACCGATTACACGGTGATCACATCGGAGACCGAGGCGAATGCGAATGAGAGGCATCTCTTCATCTATCGCGATATGGCCTACCCTTCCATGTTGGATTACGATGCGATCGACACATGGATAGACAGGATGAAGGCGGAGTTGGAGGTGGCCGGTTTCTCGTCGTATACGGTCGTGGATGCGGATGCGTTGCAGTACATCATGGATGCGAGCAGCGAATCCGGAAAGGCCACAAACACATCTGTCCTGATATTCACAGGGATCCTTCCGGACACGGTGTACGGCATCAACGTGTCGATCCTGGAGGATTGGCTTGCGGCAGGGGGGTTCCTGTACTGGACCGGCGGGTCATTCGCCAAATACGTTGGCCACTCCGACGGGTCGGTGGACTTCATGGAGGCGGACCCCGGATCGAGGTTCCTGGGAGTCCCCTGGTCGATCAACGACAGGGATGACACGATAGTCGGAAACAGCCCCTCCGAGGACAGGGGGATCGGAGAGGCGATGAACATATACTACGCCCAGTGCAACTACGGGGTCAGCAGCGATGTGGAGGATGCCCTGTTCCTCGGACTGGTCTCCGACGACGGATACAACAGCATCTCCCTGTGCAAGTATGCGGGCGGCTCTGGGCAGATTGCGATATTCGGTGGAAAGTTCCCTCCGGATGTCAAGGACACCGCATACTCCAACATCGTCAAGGTGATCATGTCCGGGCTGTGCTACGACTCCAGGGTCACTCTGTTGGAAGATTCGAGCAAGGGTCCCGGATCCATCAATCTGGAGATACCGGTCAGCTCCGATAGGTGCACATTGGTCTATGTGCTGTTCGGAGGGATGATAGGGACCTATTCCCATCTGTGGCGCGTCGACGCGGACGTGTCATCCCCAGGAGCCAGGCATTGAGTCGAATTTCGATTTTGAGAAGGGTCGTTGAAAGTGTTCGGAAGGAAGAGGACGGATTCGGAGGACAGGGTCGAACGTCGCGTGGTGCCAAACATGGTGTCCAATGTGGTGTTCATGCTGGTCAACTTCGCGATGGGACTTCTGCTGGTCCCGTTCTACATCGATCAGCTCGGGAACGCATCCTATGCGATCATCCCCGTGGCCACATCCGTCACGAGCTACATCGTGATCATATCGGACTCGCTCTCGAGCACCGTGTCCCGCTATCTGACGATAGACCTCCGGACCGACATCAACGTCGCGAAGCACACCTACAACACGGCGGTCCTTGGGTTCACAGGGCTCTTGATCGTGGCTATCCCGGTGATCATGCTGATCTCGGTGCTCGCACCGTCCATATTCTCCATAGCCTCGAACTCCGTCATATCGGTCCAGATCCTGTTCGTCCTGATCCTGGCATCCGTTCTGATAACCGTCTGGAGCAACAACTTCATCACGGTCCTGTTCTCGAAGAACCGCATAGACCTGATGAACGTGGTGAAGACCACCCAAGTCCTGGTGCAGATCGTACTCGTGATCGTGTTCCTCCTGTTCGTCTCCAAGTCCGTCGAGTACGTCGGTGTAGCGTATTTCATCGCCTCCATAGTCTACGCGGTTCTGGGGTATGTGCTCGCCCGCAGGGTGTGTCCGGAGCTCCGCGTGAGGAGACACAGCTACGACAAGCAGAAGTTCAGGGAGATGGCGGTCCTTGGCGGCTGGTCCCTGGTGAACAACCTCGGGAACCTGTTGTTCATACAGACCTCGCTCCTGCTGGTGAACATCTTTCTGGGAGCGGACGACGGGGGATACTTCGGGGTCATCGTCACGGTGATCAGCGCGGTGTCCGCACTCATCGACACGATGGGGTCCATATTCGCACCGATCACATACCGTCTGTTCTCGGAGAAGAGGGTCGAGACCATGAACTCGGTGACGAAGTTGGCCGTGAAGGTCGTCGGACTGGTCATGTCCATGCCGATAGCGTTCCTATGCGTCTTCTCGGTCCCGATACTGACGCTGTGGGTCGGGGCCGAGTACCAGCAGCTGGAACCCGTGGTGTGGGCAGTGATGTTCCTGATGGTGGGGATCGGGGCGATCACGCCGGCATACCCCCTCACGATGGTCCATCTGAAGGTCCGCATACCCGGCATAGTGACCCTCCTGTTCGGGGTGGCCAATGTCGTGCTGGCGTTGGCGGTGATAGCGTTCACGGACCTCGGCATCATGGGGGTCGGACTGGTCTGGTCGCTGACGATGTTCGTGAAGAACTGCGTCTTCAACCCGTGGTACATCGCAAGGATATCCGGGATGGGGCGGTTCGAGATCCACAGGTCCCTTGCATACGGGTACCTGTCCTTCGTCATGCTCGTCATCGCGTACGGGCTGTTGGACCATGTCCTGACCATCCCCGTCTCATGGCTCTGGTTCGGTCTGCTCGGGGTCGTGCTTCTGGGGGTCCACATGCTGGTGACGCTCAGGGTGTTCCTGAACGACGACGAGCGCGAGGTCGTGAAATCATGCATACCCGGTTCGCTTCGCAGGGTCGTCGACAGGATATGCCGACGATCCCGTCCTGAATGTATTATAGATGTAGAGAGGATTGACCCTCCATAGGGAGCCTGCGGATGTTGACGGGGATGGCAGATTTCAGGATTGGGGGAACCGCCGTCCGTTCGGTCACGGACAGGGAGCAGATCCTGATGCTCCCCGAGTTGATCCAGGCAGGCCTCCGTATCGATTTCCAAGGCGGTCATGCGAAGGACGTGTGCCTCTTCGGAATAGACACGGCCTCCATCGTCGGCGACATCGTATCGGACATGGCGGACGAGTTCTCACCGGCCCCCGTGAACATGGTCTGCGACAGCAGGGTCCCGGGCTGGGTCTCTGAGGATACGGCATGCATCGTCATCTCGTATGCGGACATCGGTGAGGAGATGGCCCGCGTGTGCTCATCGCTTTCCGACAGGGGATGCAGGGTCTATCTGGTGTCATCGTCCGACATCGGTGTCGAGAGGGTCCCGACCGTTCGTGTTCCAAGGGGCCTCGATCCGCGTGCCGCATCGGGGTTCGTCCTGGGGGCGGTGTGCAGGATGCTCCAATCATTGGGAACGTTCGATGCCGCAGACAGGCTGGAGGACGAACTGGACCGCTTCACCGAGTTCCGTGATGCCCTCAGGGACAGGGGATGCGGGCCGGCACCACTGCCGGAGGGGGCCGTCCCGGTGACATATTGCACCTCTGACATCCATGCCTGTTCGAAGGCCTGGAAGTATGCGATGGGGATGCACGGGAAGGGGCTATCATTCTACGGCGAGCTTCCGGAATTCGACCACAACGAGCTTGTCGGCTGGTCGGACAGGAACGCGCATGCTCCCGAGCTCTCCATGATCGTGATGCGCGGCGATTCCCACAAGGGATTGGTCTCGACCATCGTGGAGTGCATGTCCGAGGTCCTCAGGGAGAACGGCAGGGACGTCGTACCGGTGGCTCTGGGCGACGGGACGGCGACATCCAGGAATCTGAGGGGGATCCTCCTCGGGTATTGTCTCTCGATCGATCAGGAGGGGTCCGAATGAAGGAGGCATCCGTGGAGGAGCAGTTGTGCGGTTTCCTGGACGACCTAGAGGAATCCCTGCATTACGATTCAGGAAAGACATTCGATTGTGACAACATCCTGCTCTGCGGGGTAGGCGGTTCCGCTGTCAGCGGGGATTTCGCATCGGACTGTTGCTTCACCGAATCCGTCAAGCCGATCAGGCTGATGAAATACCCCGATGTCCCGAACTGGGTGGGTCCCAGGACATTGGCGATCGTCTCAAGCTATTCCGGGAACACCGCAGAGACGGTGGAGATGTACAGGCAGGTCACCGAAAGGGGATGCACCGTCGTCGTCATCACGTCCGGCGGCATGCTGGGCGACCTCGCATCGGCCAACGGCGATCACATCATGACCCTCCCCAAAGGTATGCAACCGAGGCATGCCATAGGGTTTATGATAGGATACACCCTCGAGACGATCCGTATGGCAGGGGGACCGGACCTCAGGGACCGGATCACGGGTCTGATGCCCTCCTTGAGACAGTACAGACAGGCGATATCAGAGGGGGACGGTTGTCTGGCAAAGGAGATCGCAGGATTCCTCATGGGAAACGTACCTGTGATCTGTTCCGATGCCAGCATGAGGTCTGTCGCATTCAGGTGGAAGACCCAGATAAACGAGAACTCCAAGTTCGTGGCGTTCTGCGACTACGCGCCTCTGTTCAACGAGCACAGTCTGGACTCATGGGCCCGGACAGACAGGTCCAATTACGCTCTCCTGGTCCTGATCGGATGCAACGATGGCATGAGCGACGGGACCCCTTACCTCGAGGACATCGTTTCCAGGATGGAGGGCTCATCCGCCAAGTGTCGCGCGGTGAGGCTGGGTGGCTCATCTACCCTTGAGAACATGTTCAGGGCGATCATCCTCGGAGACTACGTGTCCATAAACATGGCCCGCATGCGCGGGATCGATCCGGCGGAGGTCAGGCCCGTGATGCAGCTGAAGGCTAAGCTCGCCCAGAGGAACCGATCGCTCCAGGCCTCTTAAGGTCCTCTCGAACTCCTCGGCGAATTCGGTCGAGCGCATCTCGGCCATCTCGAGGCTGTCGGATTCGGAGTATATCCTGTATTTCGGTTCGGTGCCGGAAGGCCTGAGCAGGACCCAGCCGTCGTCGAACAGGAACTTCAGCCCATCGGTCTGGTCCATCCTGTCAGTCGGATGATTGGACGCTATCTCCTCGGTGATCCTGTCCTTGAGGTGGTCCGGGCATCTCACTGCCTTCTTGATCGTGTGGAACGTCGGCAGCGTGGATGCAAGGTCCTTCAAGCCGCCCGTTCTCGCGATGCACTCCAGCATCATCGCCGCACCCATGCCCCCGTCGCGACAGAACTGGTGCGATGCGAATATCAGTCCGCCGTTCTCCTCCCCGCCGAACACCGCATCGTCGGAGGCCATCCTGCGAGCGACGATCGGGGACCCTACCGCGGTGTAGACGGTCTCCCCGCCAACTGTCTTCACGGTGTCCTCTACGACCCTGGACGTGGCGACCGTGACGACGACCTTCCCGCCCCCTCCCCTCTCCATAAGGTATCTGCCGAGGATGGCCAGCGCAAGGTCCCCGGGAACGTATTTCCCCTCGGATGTGACGAACACGCACCTGTCCGCGTCCCCGTCGTGGGCTATCCCCAGGTCCGCACCGTTGGAACGGACCTCCTCAAGAAGTTCGGAAAGATTGTCCTCGGTGGGCTCGCTCAGGTGGGCGGGATCCCTCATATCGGGCTCGCCGTTCAGGACGATGGCGGTGACCCCGAGCTTCTCCATCAGGGCGGGGGATGTGTGGCACGAGCATCCGTTGGCACAGTCCAGGACGACCTTCAGTCCCGCATCGCGTATCGCATCGACGTCCACGTTGGACAGGATGGACGCGACATACTCCTCTGCGGCATCGGATACGGTGACTAGTTCGCCTATGTCGTGCCATGCGACGTCATCTGCACCGTTGTGATAGAACGATTCGATGGAATCCTCCTGTTCTTTGGTGCATTCCGTACCGTCGCCTGCGACGCATTTGATACCGTTGAACTCGGGAGGGTTGTGCGATGCGGTGATCATGACGCCGCCCGTGACATCGTCGCGGACCTTGACGTAGTGCTGCAACGCGGGTGTCGGGACCATCCCGAGGTCCAGGACGTCCGCTCCCACGGACATGAGTCCGGCGCAAAGCGCATTCTTCAGCATCGGTGACGATGTCCTGGGGTCGCAGGCCACTGCGATCCTCGTCCCAAGGACCATCCTCACGGCCTTTCCCATGGCAAGGGCCAGTCCGCAGTCCATATCCTCATTGGCGATCCCGCGAACCCCGTTGGTACCGAACATCCTCATCTGGGCACTTCCACACATGGGAATGGCAAACATCCCTTAATATCCACCGTTTTCGATCCGGTGGAACACATTTTATAGGATATACGAGGTCTCGACAATCCGTTTGGTAGCGCGATGCGTTCACGATCGCGCCCTTGGAGCTGGTTGAGATGTCCGGGACCTGTACAATCGTAATTCCCACATACAATGAGGAGAGGAACGTGGCCAACATGGCCAGGGCGATCAGGGAAGCGTACCCGGGCTACAAGATCCTCTTCATGGATGACAACTCCACCGATGGGACGAAGGCCGAGGTCGAGGCCCTGAACGACCCGCTGACCACGATATACGTCCGTGACCCGGATGCCAGGGGCCTGGGGGCCTCTGTCATGCAGGGCTTCTGTCTTGCGGACACGGACTACGCGATGTGCATGGACTGCGACTTCCAGCATCCCATCTCCGCCCTAGGGGGCATCGTTGCCCAGATGGACGCCGGCGCGGAACTGTGTGTCGGTTGGAGGAACAGCAGGATGTCCATGGGGTTCAAGAGGGCCGCAGGATCGGAACTCGTCGAGGTGTTCTGCAAGTTCTTCTTTATGATCCATGGGAAGCAGACCACCAAGGACATGATGAGCGGTCTCTTCGCGCTTCGCTGCGATGTATTCAGACCCGTCATCGAGAAGAACTGGGACAGCATGGAGCTCCGCGGATGGAAGGTGCTGATGGACCTGATGAAATACTCCGAGAGGAAGGTCGACGTCCGCTACTACAGGTACGACTTCGGAATCCGTGCGGAGGGGGAGTCCCATCTCAACCCGAAGGTCCCGATCATGACGTTCCATCAGCTCTGGGGATTCGGGAAGTTCACAGCCAAGGTCATCGCGAAGGTCTATGGCGTGGACTACTACGAGATGTACCCCTCCGAGAAGAAGTGATCGTCCCCTGTTCATATCGGGCATGTCCGACCTTCGCGGGCCAATAGGTTCCCCTTTAAATATAAGGAGAATAATCGCGTGCGCATGGCAGCCGACAAAATATGCTCTTCCTGCGGGAAGAGGCTGATTGGCCGCGGAAACACCTTCTTCAAGTGCCCCAAGTGCGGGGAGTACGAGATCGGAAGGTGCGCCCAGTGCCGCGACCAGAGTGTCCCCTACGAGTGCAAGAAATGCGGATTCGTTGGACCCTGAGGTGTGAGACTTGGGACAGATCGCAGCAAAGTACGACCTCATGCCTGAGAGCACCGAGGTCAGCCTCGATGATGTCATCGCGAAGCTCCCGTCCATCGTCCCTGCAGGAGTGCAGGTCGTTGAGACCTCCGTCCTTCCCGTTGCCTTTGGACTCATGAAGGTCCACGTAGGATTCCTCATCGACGACTCCGACGAAGAGGTCGGATCCAAGCTCGAGAGCGCTCTCCACGCCATCGAAGGCATCGAGAACGTCGAGTGCGTCGATACCTCGGTCATCTGAGACGACCGGAAAACGCGGGATGTCCCGCTTCCTTCCCTTTTCTTTATCTCCATTCCGCTGATACAGGTGTGTTCCCATGAAGTTCACTGCAGACTGCGGACCATGTCTGATGCGCAGGGTCCTGTTCCAATCGCGCCTTGTCGGAAACGACATGGAGTTCGACGCCGTCAGGGCGGCATCCGATGTCCTGGCCGAGAGGATGGACCCGGAGACGGACTCCGTCAGGATATCCACCGAGGTCCACAGGGTCGCCTATCGGGCGGTCATGTCGGACGATCCGTACTTCGAGCTCAAGTGCAGGGCGGATGCCGTCGCCGAGCCCTTCGAGAGGCAGCTCGCCGAGATGGTGGAGCGCTCGGACGACCCGATACGCACAGCCCTCCTCGGGGCCGTGGCGGGGAACATAATGGATTTCGGCTCCGGCACGTCCATCGACGACCCGGACCTGTTCTCGTCGGTGTACGACGACATAGTCGACCAGGGCCTGGGTCTGGACGACGTCGATATGCTGGAGGACCTGATCGAGAGGTCGCCGGGAGTGGTATACATCTTCGACAACTGCGGGGAATGCAGGCTCGACGCCGTCCTCATAAGGTTCCTGAGGGGCATGGGGAAGCGCGTCGTCGGCGTGGTCCGCGGGGAGCCGATCCTGAACGACGTCACGATGCAGGATGCGAAGCGCATAGGGCTCGACCGCGTCGTCGACAAGATGCTCACGACCGGGAAGTTCTACGTCGGCATAGATTGGGACGACATCCCCGAGGACCTCTCGGAGGAGATACGGAGCTGCGGTCTGATAGTCGCCAAGGGGATGGCCAACTACGAGGCGACCTCGGGAAGGCATCTCGACGTACCCGTAGTCCACATCCTCCGCTCCAAGTGCGGGCCCGTGGCCCGTTCCCTGGGGGTCCCGCAGAACGTCAATGTGGTCAAGGTCGTAATGCCGGAGGCGGATTGAATTGAGCGTGAAGCAAGCAGTCGTGATGGTCGGCGGGAAGGGTACCAGGTTGCTCCCCCTGACGAATACGAGACCGAAGCTCATCCTCCCGGTCGTCGACAGGCCATGCCTGTGGTATCTTCTGAGGGCGCTGTCGCAGTCCGGCATCAGGGAGGTCATCCTCGCCTGCGGATACAAGGCGGATTTCATCAGGGAGGCCATGGGGGACGGCTCCGATTCGGGATTGGACATAAGCATAGATTATTCCGTGGAGTCCGAGCCTCTGGGAAGCGGAGGGGCGATCAAACTGGTCGAGGACCGTCTGGACCCGACGTTCGTCGCGGCCAACGGGGACGTCTTCATGACCTCCATAGTGTCGGACCAGATAGCGTTCCATCAGAACATCGGTGCAGACGTCACCGTATCCACCACGGTCGTGGACAATCCCTGCGAATACGGGACGATCATCACCTCCGAGGACGGACGCGTGGAGTACTTCATGGAGAAGCCCCGGCCGGAGGAGGTACGCTCCAACAAGATCAATTCGGGGGTCTATGTGATCAACAGGGACGTGGTGGGGTCGATCCCCGCCGGGTTCTACGATTTCTCGAAGGACCTGCTCCCCGATCTCGTCTCGACGGGCCGCAAGGTGTACACCCATCCGATAGACGGGATGTTCATCGACGCGGGACGTCCGAGCGACCTGATGAGGGTCAATCTGGAGATCGCCGACGACGAGTACTACGGCAGGGATTGGAAGGCCCCCGGGTGCGCGATCGAGGGTGCGTTCTATCTCGGTCGCGGCTCGACCGTGAACGGGTGCAGGTTCACCGACACGGTCATAATGAGGGACTCCAAGGTAGTCGGCTCGGACCTGGACAGGGTCATGCTGATGGAAGGCTGCACGGTGAACGGTGCGAAGCTCAGGAACGTTATCCTGGGAGAAGGCTGCACGGTGGGAAAGGGCGCGAAGGTGTCAAATGCCGTGTTGGCGGACGGTACCGTCGTGAAGCCCGGAGAGGTCCTGGACGAAGGGCGGGACGTCTGATCAGATCTTCTTGGTGCTCTTGACAGGGTCCCAGCAGTTCATCATGTCGTCGCCACGCTTCACGTGCTCCTCTGCCATGGAACGCGCCTTGAACTCGAGTCTGGTCATATAGAGCATCTTGAACGGATGGAATCCCAGCTGACGGAAGGTCTGGAAGTAGGCCCTGATGAGATATTTCTTGTTCCAGGACGGGATGTCGTAGTCGTAGATCCGCTTCATCGTAACTTCGCCGATGTTGACGCGCACCCTCTGCTTGAGGAAGTCCTCCTCGGTGTCCGGGCCGCGGTTGTAGATCGTCGCATCGGGGGCGTAGATGCAGTCGTATCCCGCCTCCTCCAGCTTCATGCGGATAAGGTCCTCGTCAGACTGGAGGTCGGTGCGGAGCCTCGTCCCGATGTCCCTGAATGCCACGATCTCCCCGATCTTGGGATAGATCATCGCCAGGTTGTGGTGCATGGCCCAGAGCATCTGCGATGCGAACCCGACCTTCGTGGAGGGGTCGTTCGTGGGTATCGGATGTCCGCCGACCATCCCGACCTTGGGGTCCCTGAACGGGTCTACGAGGTGGAACAGGGAATCCTCGCTGGCGAAGAGGTTATCGGCGTTCAGCATGACCGCGATGTCCGTGCTCATGTTGTCGAGGTACATGTTTATGGCCGAGTTCTTCCCCTCGCGCTTCTCCTGAGGCAGGAACACGATGTTGTCGTATTCCTTCATCAGCGAGCGCACGATGTCGTCAGTGCCGTCCGTACTGCCGCTGGACACCACCAGGACCTGCTTCACGGTGATCCCGGGAAGCTTTTGCGAATAGATGGAGCGTATCGATCTCTCGATGTTCTGCTCCTCGTTGTATGCACATATCCCGATCGAGATCTCGAGGGGATCGGTATCGTTCGCGCATTCTTCGGTCCGATTGTCATCTGGGCTGTATGGCATCTGCGCCGTTTTCAAACACACCAACATATATATCGAATTCCCTTCGGCGGATGGTGGAAATATGCACGTAATCTCACTCATCGTCAAGAACGAGTTCGGAGTCATGCAGAGGGTCATGGGGGAGTTCACCCGCAACAAGATCAACGTCGAGACGATCGTCGTCGGGAAATGCGAGCTCCCCGGGAAGTCCAGGATGGTCCTCTCCGTCGTGAGCCACGATGCCGCCGTCACGGCCATAGGGAGGCTCCAGATGCTCCAGGACGTCTACGGCGTGGAGATGATCCCCGAATCCGGACAGTCCGCCTATGCGTTGATTTCCACGAGCAACGGGAACGTCGGCCTGGTCGGAGGGTCCGACGAGGTTGAGGAGGTCATCGACCGCATGAAGCCCGACCATTACGTGAAGGCACTGAACGCACTCTGAGAGGCGATACCATGCGCGTCCTCCTGATGACCGACAGCTACCACCCAACCATCGACGGAATGGTGTTCGTGGTCGATTCTGTCAAGAAGTCCCTGGAGAAGCTGGGGCATGAGGTGTTCATCATAGCCCCGGATCCCGGGGAGAAGGACCGCGTGGAGGGTGTGATATATTTCCCATCCGTCGAATTCTCCACTTACAAGGGGTATTTCGTCCCGATATACCCGTCGAACAAGATCGAGATAATCAGGGACCTCAACCCCGACGTGATCCATTCCCACGGCCTCACGCTGATGGGCCTGAAGGGACTCATCGCCGCCCATACCCTGAAGATCCCGTACGTCGTGACCATGGGGACGATGGTCACGGACGTGATGAAGTACTACATGCCGGTCAAACTCCCCACGGAGATGATGGAGAAGCTGTCATGGGTGTATCTGCGCCAGCTCCTGAACCATTCCGATGCGGTGGTGTCGTTCACATCGCCTATCCTGGAGGAGCTGGCCGAGCAGGGTGTGACGCCGAGGGACACGGCGGTCGTCACTGCCGGTGTGGACACGGACATATTCCACCCGATTCCGGAGCCCGAGGGTCTCCGCGAGTCCATGGGCCTGGTCGGCAAGAGGGCCATCATGTGCGTCGGGAGACTGTCCTTCGAGAAGCATGTGGAGGAGGTCGTCAGGTCCTTGAAGCTGCTTCCGGACGACGTCGACCTCATCATAGACGGCGACGGTCCGGCAAGGGAGTACATCGAGCAGGTGATCCACGAGGAGGGCCTCGAGTCGCGCACCCATCTGATCGGGTTCGTGACCCGCGAGGAGCTTCCAATGTACTATTCCATGCTGCAGGTGGTCGTCACGGCATCCAGGTTCGAGACCCAGGGCCTCAGCCTGATGGAGGCGATGGCGTGCAGGGTCCCGCTGGTCGCACCGGACGTCCGTGCGTTCAAGGAGATCCTCACCGACAACGAGAACGGATACCTGTACGACGGCAAGGGCGACATCTCGGTCATGGCGAAGCGCGTCATCGAGGCATTGGACTCGGTCGACGACAGAATGCGTGATGCCGCGATGGAGCGTGCCAGGTTCTTCTCCGAGGACAGCAGCGCCAGGAAGCTCGAGGTGCTCTACGAGAGGGTCATAGAGGCCAAGAAGGAGCGTCTCGCGTCAAAGGGACGCCACAAGGGACGATCCCAGTGACAAGGCGCGGTCCAGGGCCTGGTCCATGTTGTAGTAGCGGAAGTCAGCGAGCCTCCCGCAGAAGCTCAGCCCTTCCACGTCCTCCGCCATCCTCCTGTACCTGTCGTGCAGGGCGATGCTCCCGTCCGTCAGCACGGGGTAGTACGGTTCCAGGGACGAGCCCGGTTCGTACGTGTGGGAGCGCTCCACCGCGCACACTGTCCCGTCCCCCTTCTGGATGGGCAGCTTGTTGTACTCGGTTATGCGGACGATCTCGGGGTCAGAGGGGTATGCGACGACGGGCGCGGGCTGGAAGCTCTCCATGTCGTGGTGCACCCATTCGAACGTCAGGGACCGGTACGGCAGTCTCCCGAGGGAATATCCGAAGAGCTCGTCCAGCGCCCCCGTGTACACCGCCCTGTCCTCATCGCAGTCCAGCGCCCCGTCCCTCACGCTCAGAACCTCCTTGGAATCCACGCCCAGGTCCAACGTTATGTTGGGATGGTCGAGGATGCGGTCGAAGAAATCGGTGAACGATGTCGCCGGCATGACCTGGAACTCGTCATCGAAGTAGCCGTCCCTGTAGGACAGTCTCAGGGGGACGCGTCTCAGTACGCTAGGGTCTATCTCCGACGGGTCCCTGCCCCACTGCTTCGACGAGTACGGCCTGTAGTCCTTCTCGAACAGGTACTGCGCGTACTCCCTTATCAGGGGGTCTGGGTCGGACAGCGCCTCCGTGACGGTGATGGTGGCCTTGCCGGGATGTCCTTTCCGGAACGCCTCCTTGATCATCTCCCCCTTCTCCCCTCCGAAGAACGTGTCTATGGTGGTGAAGTTGAACGGCGTGGGCGTGTACGAGCCGTCCCATACGGCGCCGCATGTGAGCTCGTAGCGGTCCCAGTCCTGGAAGCGCTCCATGTACTCCATCAGGCGGCGGTCGTTGGTGTGGAACGTATGCGGGCCGTAGTCCTGGACCATTATGCCGCTGGGGTCGAGATGGTCCTTCATGTTGCCGCCGGGGACGTCCCTGCGGTCTATGATGCGCACCCTCTCGCCTGCTTCGGCAAGGGTCCTTCCGACGGCGGCCCCGGACAGGCCGGTCCCGACGATCAGCCACCTCATCGGAATCCGCCGTACCTCTCGATGAATTCTCTGAACGACTGCAGGTTGAGGTCCTTGTCGGAGAGGATGACCTTGTCGGGACCTCCGATGAGCTCGAGGGGCCACTCGATGTTCATGTCCGGGTCGTCCCATCTTATCCCGTCATCGTATTCGCCGTAGAATCTTTCGGCACACTTGTACGACACTATCGAATCCTCGATCACGAGGTATCCGTGCCCGCATCCTGCCGGGACGAGGATCTCGAGCGCGTTGTCACCCCTCAGGTCGAAGGCCTCCCACCTCATGAACGTGGGACTGTCCCTGCGGAGGTCTATGACGACATCCCAGACATGGCCGGATATGCATCTCACGAGCTTGGGCTGCTGCTTCACCCTCTGGAAGTGCATGGCCCTGACGACCCCCTTGTGGCTGGTGGTGTAGAACACCTCGCTCAGGTCGTGCGCTATCCCGTTCTTCTCGAACGTCTCCTTGGAGTAGTCCTTCGTGAAGCATCCGCGGTTGTCCTCCGCGTTGAACGGGGTTATCGCGATGAGCCCCCCGATGCCCGTCTCTTTGAAATCGAACAGTTGTACCATCGGTTTCCCTCCCTTATCCATTCCATGGTGCGTCTGCAGCCCTCCCCGAACCGGATCTCCGCCTTGAATCCCGTGTCCCTCTCCGTCTTCGAGCAGTCGAACGTCGACAGCGGCAGGTCCGTCCCTGTGAACGGGACGTCTCCGAACTCGAACTCCAGGTCGGGCGCGACGGAGGCCTGCATCTCCTCGAGGAACCTTCTCAGCGGCTTCGCCTCGGAGCTCCCTATGAGGTATTCGTTGAACGGCTTCCCCCTCTCCCCGATGAGGCGGAACGCCCTGGCCACGTCGTCTATGTACACGAAGTCATAGTTCTGGGTCCCCGCCGTGAATCTCGGCGATTCACCGGCAAGGCACTTCCTGAGGGTGCTGTTCACGAGACGGGGGCTCCTCTCGCCGGGACCGTACGCGTTCGTGATGAGGGGCCATACGATGTCGCATCCAAGTTCGGCGGCGACGGGCATGCACATCAGATGCGCCGAGACCTTCCCGCAGCCGTACACGCCGCCCATCCCGGGCCTGTTGCCGTCCTTGATGGCCGCTGCGACAGTCTCCTTCTCGACGATGGACCCGGCATGCAGGAACCTCCCGCATCCCATCTCCTTGGAGACCCTGAGGGCATCCGCCGTCCATTCGGCGTTGCACAGCTGGAGGGACACGTCCGCGCGTGAAGGTCCTGCCGAACCTTCCCACGCGAGATCGTAGAACACCTCGTAGCCGGTATGTTCCTTCAGGGAGGCTATGCTCCTGCGATCGCTTCTGACTATGTCGATCCCGGGGATGTCCCTGACCGCGTCGTCCCTCTCATGGATCACTGCGAGGACCTCGACCCCGTTCTCCACGAGCTCGCGCACGACCGCGCTGCCGATGAATCCGTTCGCGCCTGTTACCACCGCGCTTCTCATCGGACCACCGCCCCGTATTCCCTGATCTGGGCCCGCGTCCTCTCGAGCATGTCCTCCCCGTCCATCCAGGACTGCGCCCATTCCACCGTCTTCCCGACGGCCTCGCGGACGCGCCATCTCGGTTCGAACCCGATGTCATTCCTTATCTTGGCGATGTCTAGCCTGAGCAGGCCCGCTTCGTGGGGTCCGGAATCTCCCTCGCAGATGTAGGACGCGCCCTCGCCCCATGCGGTGCAGAACATCTCGGCGAGCTGTCCTGTAGTGACGCAGTCCTCCTCCAGGGGACCGACGTTGTAGCTCCCGGACAGGGTGTGGTCTTCGCTCTGTCTCTCGATTATGTCGAGGTATGCCGTGAGAGGCTCCAGGACATGCTGGTACGGGCGGACGGACCCCGGGTTGCGCAGTACCACCGGCCTTCCGGCCATCGCGGCCCTGATGCAGTCGGGGACGATGCGGTCCGGTGCGAAGTCCCCTCCGCCTATGACGTTCCCCGCCCGCGCGGTGGACACCGCCGCATCCTGGAAGAAGCTCCTGGAGTACGATGCCGTTACCAGTTCGGAGCAGCTCTTGGAGTTCGAATAGGGGTCGAACCCGTCCAGGGGCTCCGTCTCCCGGAACGGTATGCCCGTCTCGTTGTTGCGGTAGACCTTGTCCGTGGTGATGTTCAGCAGCGAGTCGGGCATCCCGCACGTCCTCGCGCACTCCAGCACGTTCACGGTCCCCATCACGTTCGTCTCGTATGTGGTGACCGGGTCCCTGTAACCGATGCGCACGATCGGCTGGGCGGCCATGTGGATGACCACGTCGGGCCTCGCTCTTCTGTAGAACTCCTTCAGCTTCGGCAGGTCCCTTACGTCCCCCGTCTCCGTGGTGCAGATGTCGCCTATCCCGGCGACATCGAAGAGGCTCGGGTCCGTGGGGGGCTCCAGGGAGTACCCGTACGTGTCCGCGCCCAGTTCGTCCAGGATCGCGCACATCCATGAGCCCTTGAATCCGGAGTGCCCGGTCAACAGGACCCTCTTTCCGGAGAAGAATGACCTGCTAGGCAAGGGATCACCATGTCTTCCAGGGTGCGCTCCCGGTGTCCCACATCCTCTGTAGCATCTCCTTGTCGCGCATGGTGTCCATGCACTGCCAGAACCCGGGATGCTTGAACGCGTTGAGCTTCCCGTCGAGCGCGAGGTTCTCCAGGGGCTCCTTCTCGAATGTGGTGTCGTCGCCGGAGATGTAGTCCATGACCTCCGCGTCGAGGACCATGTACCCTCCGTTTATCCAGCCCACGTCCTGCGGGTTCTTCTCCCTGAACGATTCGACGTTGTCGCCGTTCATGTCCATGGTGCCGAAGCGTCCCGCCGGGCGTGCGGCGAGGAGCGTCGCGGCCCTCCCCTCCCTCTCGTGGAACTCGATCTCCTTCGCCAGGGGGGCGTCGGTGACCCCGTCGCCGTACGTCAGGCAGAAGGTCTCGTCCCCTTCCAGGTAGCGCTCGATCCTCTTGATGCGCCCTCCGGTCATCGTGTTCAGGCCGGTGTCCGCGATGGTGACCGTCCAGGGCTCGGAGGCATTGGAGCGCACGGTGACGCCGCCGCTCTTGAAATCGAAGGTCATGTCGCTGTTGTACAGCGCGTAGTTGGAGAAGTATTCCTTGATGATGTGCTGCTTGTATCCCGCGCACACGATGAAGTCAGTGATCCCCTGCGATTCGTATATCTTCATGATATGCCAAAGGATGGGCTTGTCCCCGATCTCTATCATGGGCTTGGGTCTGAGATGGCTCTCCTCGGAGATCCTTGTACCGAACCCTCCCGCCAAGATGACTGCCTTCATGCCGAACTCATCGACCGCGCCCTATTAATTGTTTTTAGGGGAGTCTTCGGCATCCCTGTCGAGACCTTTGCGTTTTTTGACGACGTACGAGAGGATGAAGCTCACGGCCAGGATGACGACGAGCATCACGATGGTCATGGTGGTGGCGCTCTCCGCGTAGTACTTGTACATCTGGTCGCTGAGGAGCATTATCACGCCGTACTTCAGGATGCAACCTATCGTGATGTAGAACCAGCTCTTTTTCAGGTCCCATTTCACGATGGATATGAACGCTCCCGCGAAGGGGACCGTGGGGGCGATGCGGTTCAGTAGCAGCAGGCGTTCGTCGCTCACCAGCAGGAAGTCCTTGTACTTCCCGACGACTCTGGTGACCTTCTGCGGTATGCGTACGTGCTCGGTGATGTAGTACAGCGAGAAGATCCCGACCCATTCCGCTATGACGGCGGCCCCGAGGAGGAGCAGACCGAACTCGATGCTCGGGTCGTAGGAGAAGCCCAGTATGAAGAACAGCTCCGGCAGCGTGGGGAACAGCAGGGCATCGATGAAGAATATCAGGAATATGCACAGCACGACCCCCCATCCGCCGTCGGCACCGAATATGCCGAACAGGACATCCCCTATGGCTTCCATCAGACCTCTCCGTCGATGACCTTCCTGAAGAGGCTCTCCACTTCCAGGATACGTTGCTCCCACGTGACGGACCTGGCCACCCTGACCGCGTTGTCGGAGAGCGTCCTGCGGTATCCGTCGTCAGTCAGTAGCCTGTTGATGCCGTCCGCGAGTCCCTTCGGGTCCTTGGGCTTCACATAGTGCCCGGCATCCTTCACGTTCCCCGGCAGGCCGTCCACGTCGGTGCATACGAGAGGCTTCCCGTAGGAGAGGGCCTCCAACGCCGCCAGACCGTAGGACTCGTATATCGAGGGCATGACGAAGAACTTGCATGTCCCCATGAGCCCGATCTTCTCCTCCTCGGATATCCATCCCTTCAGTTCGATCCTGTCCTCGAGGCCGTACTTGGAGATCATGCGCCTTATGCGCTTCTCCTCCGGGCCCTTGCCGCACATGACCAGCTTGCAATCCACGTCCCTCATGGCCTCCACGAGGTACGGGAGGCCCTTGGTCTCGACCATGCGCCCCAGGTTGAGGATGAAATCTCCCTCGACCCCCGTGAGCTTGGGGACCTCGTCGAGACAGTTGTCGATCGTCGTGATCCTCGAGGGTTCGAGGCCGCGCCTTACCAGGTCGTCGCGGACGAAATCCGATATGGCGATGATGTGGTCGTACCTGTCCAGCTTCTTGCGGTACAGGCTGTCGTTCACCGAGGAGATGACCTTCTGGATGCCGACCCCCTCTCCCCACATGTTGTGGTAGGTGAACACCTTCTTCCCCGAGAACCTGGCCACGTCCCCGTCGAAGGACGGTGCCCAGCGGTAGTTGTAGTCGACGATGTCGGGGTCGAGCTCGTTCAGCTTGTCCAGAGTCCCTTTGCAGGTGATGTACGGGGGGTTGTAGATGTCGTAGAACTTGGATGGGACGCGAACGATGCGGTATCCCCATTCCGTATCCTCCTCCGAGGGGGTGCCAGGCAGCTGTCCCGTGAGGATGGTCACATCGTGTCCGCGTGCAGCCAGGTGCTTGGCTGTGACATGCATCCTGCGCTCTATCCCACCCATGGAAGGGAAGAAATACGGATTTGCCTCGACGACCTTCATTGACTCCATGCAGGGCCTCCTGGATGTTCTGGCGCAGGCGTTCGATGTTTATAATGGTTAGACGAGACGCATCCGTGTTCCGGAGACATCGGACGGGCCATGTATGCGATATCGCATCCAACAGTGTCAATCCATCGGTCGTTCCAACAGTTCCGGGACACTCGTCATCGATATGTGCCAGCACGTCAAAATACGATAAATCGGCACTTACAATTATATACCATAGTCGGAATGATATAATCGAACGCCTCCGTATCGCGAGGAGGCTATAGGTGATGGGATGGATGGGATTCACTATAGGGCCAGGGCTCCACTGAGGGTGGGCCTGGCAGGAGGCGGGACAGACGTGGACCCGTATGCCTCCCAGAAAGGCGGTGCTGTATTCAACACCACCATCAATCGTTATGCATACTGTACCATCACCCCGACCGACGATCATTCGATGTCGGTCCATTCCGCCGATTACGGGAAGTACGAGGCCCCCCTGGACGGGGGACCGTTGCCCCTCGATGGCAACATGGACCTCATCAAGGCGGTGACCAATCATTTCGAGGTCACGGACGGGTTCAAGATGTTCCTGCAGTCTGAGGCGCCGCCCGGTTCCGGTCTCGGAGGGTCCTCCACGGTGATCGTCTCGATCATATCGGCGATGTGCGAGTGGCAGGGCATCCGTATGACCAGCGACGAGATGGCCAAGCTCGCGTACAAGCTGGAGCGCGAGGACATAGGCCTCAAGGGCGGCAAGCAGGACCAGTACGCCGCGGTCTTCGGCGGATTCAACTACATGAAGTTCGGCAGCCACGGGGTCGATGTCAACCGCGTCAGGATCCCCTACGACGCGGTGAACGAGCTCCAGTACCGTTCCCTGCTGTGCTACATCGGCCAGACCCGCGAGTCCGCGACCATAATAGAGAGTCAGGTGTCCAAGTACAACAAGGGCCAGAACATGGAGGCCCTCGACAAGACCAAGGCGCTGGCCCAGAACATGTACTTCGCCATGGAGAAGGGCGACATAAACACCGCGGGGGAGATCCTCGACGAGGCCTGGGTGTACAAGAAGCAGTTCTCATCCAAGGTCACCAACCCCCTCATCGACTCCATGTACAAGGTGGCAAAGGACGCAGGGGCCATCGGAGGGAAGGTCTCCGGCGCCGGAGGTGGCGGTTTCATGTACTTCATATGTGAATACGACCGCAAGTACGACGTAGCCAAAGAGCTCGGGAAGATGGGTGCGAAGGTCACCGATTTCATGTTCGAGCCCCAAGGTGTCATATCATGGAGATATCCGAATGAATGATGTTATCACGGCAGAGCTGAACAAGGCAGCGAACACCATTTCCAAGATAGATCCCGCTCAGGTCCAGAAGGCGGCAGAGATGATCGCCGAGGCGTTCCGCAACGGGAACCAGGTCATCTTCTGCGGGAACGGTGGTTCGTCCGCCGATGCCCAGCACATCGCCGCCGAGTTCTCCGGGAGGTACAAGATGGAGCGTCCCGCCCTTCCCGGCGTATGCCTGTCCAACATCGCCCCTGTCACCGCCATCGGGAACGACTACAGCTACGACCTCGTCTTCAAGAGGCAGGTGGAGGGTCTCGCCAGGAAGGGCGACATCCTCGTGGGCATGTCCACGTCCGGGAACTCCAAGAACGTCATCCTGGCCATGGAGGAGATGGCCGCCCGCGGCGGGAAGAGCATCTCGTTCACGGGAGACTGCGGGAGGATGAAGGACATCGCGGACCACGCGGTCGTCATACCGTCCACGGACACCCCCCACGTCCAGGAGGGGTACATCTGCGCCTGCCACATCATCGCCGGCATGGTCGAGCAGATCCTCTTCGGCAATCGAGCGGTCTTCATCGATAGGGACGACACCATCGCCAAGGATGTCCCCTATTGCAGCGACCCGGACAAGTTCAACCTGTATCCTGACGTCCCGTCGGCGATATCCAGGCTCAATGACGCCGGATATCTGGTCATAGTCATAACCAACCAGTCCGGACTCCATCGCGGATACTTCGACGAGGGGACACTGGACAGGATCCACGGCAAGCTCAGGGCCCAGGCCTCGTCCGCCGGAGGCCACGTGGACGACATATTCTACTGCCCGCACACCCCTGACGAGCACTGCTCCTGCAGGAAGCCGGAGATCGGCATGGGCCTGGACGCCATCGCCAAGCACCACATCGACGCCTCCCGCTCATGGATGGTCGGGGACCACGACAAGGACATGGAGTTCGGGCGCAGGCTCGGGTGCAGGACGTTCAAGGTCGGGGACGGGAAGACGTTCTCCGATGCGGTGGATTTCATCCTGGGCTCCGATTCCTGAGTGTCGGTCGCTTCACACAATGTGTAAATACGGCTAACCTTGTGCGCGTATTGCGACACGCACGCGCGTACGTGACTTTCGAGGTGAAATACCATGGACAAGACCGAAAAGATCTGGCTGAACGGTAAGCTCGTCGACTGGGAGGACGCAAAGGTTCACGTCCTTGCCCACGCTCTCAACTATGGAACCGGTGTGTTCGAGGGGATCAGGGTCTACCACACCTCAAAGGGCATGGCCATATTCAGGCTCAAGGAACACGCCCAGAGGCTTCTGGACGGATGCAAGATCATGGGCATCGACATGGTCTTCGACGGCAAGGAGTACGGACTGAAGGAGACCATGGAGGCCATCAAGGAGGCCGTCAGGGCCAACGGGGAGGCCGTCGACTACGTCAAGCCCTGCGTCTTCCTGAGCGGGGAGGAGGTCGGATTGAATCCCATCGGGGTCACTCCCGCGTTCGCCATCACCTGCATCCACATGGGGAACTATCTCGGTGCCGACAACAGCGGTGCCAAGCTGATCACCTCCTCCTGGCAGAGGCCCGACAACCTGTGCGGACCCGCTGGGGCCAAGGTCAACGGCGCCTACGTCGCATCCACCCTCGCCAAGAGGGAGGCGGTCAGGCAGGGCGCGAACGAGGCCGTCATGCTGAACTCCGTCGGACATGTCGCTGAGTGCACAGGGGAGAACATCTTCATGTACCGCCACGGGAAGATCATCACCCCTGCGGTCGCCGAGTGCATCCTCGAGGGGATCACCAGGGACTCCATCATCACCGTCGCCAGGGACATGGGATACCCTGTCGAGGAGATCGAGGTCTCCAGGTTCATGCTCGCATCCTCCGATGAGGTCTGGATGACCGGTACCGCGGCGGAGATCGCACCCGTCACCATGATCGACGGACACCCCGTCGGAGACGGTAAGATCGGAGAGGTCGCCACCAAGATCCACGAGAAGTTCTCCGACATCGTCAGGGGTAAGGACCCCAAGTACGAGTCCTGGCTGTACTACGTCAACTGAATTCTGAAAACGTCGGGGTCCCGTGAGGACGGGGCCCCGATGACAAACCCTAGGATTTTTCTCAGCAGAGGGGGTGCCCGAGCTCCCTCGCGATGATCTGTGCACAGAGGTGCAGGATCGACATGTGGGCGTCCTCGGCCTTCTGCATGTCGTCCACGGGGACATGGACCGATATGTCGGAGAGGTCCTTCAGCTTCCCTCCGGAGTATCCGGACAGTCCGATGACGGTGTTCCCGAGGCCCTTGAAGTACTCCACGGCCTTGATGACGTTCTTGGAGTTCCCGCTCCCGGATATCGCGATCAGGACATCCCCCTCGCGGACGCGCCCCTCGGACTGGATCAGGAAGACGTCGTCATAGGAGACGTCATTCGCGATCGCCATCATGGTGGCCATGTTGTCGTTCAGGGAGACGAAGTTGAACTTCTTCTCCTGATACATCGAGATGCCTTTGTTGAAGTCGCAACAGATGTGGGATGCGGTCGCCGCGCTGCCTCCGTTGCCGCAGATGTAGATCGTGGATTCGCGCTCGTACGCCTGCTCTATCGCATGAATCATCTTTGAGAGATCGGTCCTGTCTATCTTCGAACAGGCTTCCGCTAGCTCGGCGAAGTATGCATCAATCTGAGGTGTGGGGTTCATCGGGTTCATCTCCTTGGGTGGAGCAACGACCATCAATTATATGATGCCGTCCACACCCGACGTCGATACGCTCGGTCACCGTGTTCTGTTTGCCGCCCTGTCCGACGATATCGGTAGCGGCCGTGGTCATCGAACGCGTGGGATGGTCAACGACCGTTCGCGCAGCCATCAGGGAGCGAGATTCTGAAATGCATGATGCGGGACATCCGCGTCTGCTCCGTGTTGGATCCCTCTAAGGATCATGCAGTTCCAATTACACTGTACGTGTATTTTTACGCATTGAAAATTTTACTGTACGTGTAATATCATCTATTAAAAATTTTAATATACGTGCATATTTATATACTATCATGGACCTCTTCAAAAGAAAGGTTTACGACGAACTCCTCAGATGGAAGGACACTTCCCAAGGTAGAAGCGCGATCCTGGTGGAAGGGGCCCGGAGAGTTGGGAAATCCACTCTGGTGGAGGCCTTTGTCAGGAACGAATATCGCAGTCACATCCTCATAGACTTCTCCAACATGGACGAGGGTCTGAGGAACGTCTTCAGGAACCCGAGGGATCTGGACAGGTTCTTCCTGTTCCTCCAGCAGATGTTCAGGACGACCCTTTACAGGAGGGAGAGCGCGATAGTCTTCGACGAGGTCCAGCTGTTCCCTCCCGCAAGGCAGATGATAAAACACTTGGTCGCAGACGGGAGATACGACTACATCGAGACGGGTTCCCTGCTGTCGATCAAGCAGAATGTCAGGGGCATCCTGATACCCTCCGAAGAGGAATCGATAAGGTTGCACCCCATGGACTTCGAGGAATATCTGTGGGCGATCGGAGACGAGCAGACCATCCCTCTGATCAGACGGTGTTTCATCGACAGGGAACCTCTCGGGAGGACGATGCATGAACGCATCATGGCGGAGTACCGCCTGTACATGCTGATGGGAGGAATGCCTCAGGCGATAAGCGCGTATCTCGGGACGAACAATCTGTCCGAGGTCGAGAAAGCAAAGAGGTCGATCCTGAACCTCTATCGGAACGATTCGGTAAAGATCGAGTACGGCGGCGGTGAAAAAGCCGGAAGGATCCTGGAACTGGTCCCCTCGTATCTGTCCAACCATGACAAATCGTTCAGTCCCGGCGAGATCAAGCAGGACGGCCGCACCAGGGACTATCTCAAAAGCGTCGGTTGGCTGAAGGAATCGATGATCATCAACGTCTGTGTGGACAACTACGATCCCAGCCCTGCCCTCTCCCTGAACCTGGACGAGAACAGGTTCAAGATGTACATGCTGGACACAGGGCTCCTGGTGACATCCGCGATGATGGCAGACAGCAGGGATGCCGAGGAGCTGTACGAGGCCATGCTGAGGGGAAAGCTGCAGGTCAATGAGGGGATGTTCTTCGAGAACATGGTCTCGCAGGAACTCGTGGCCGCCGGGCACAGGCTCGTCTATACAAAGTTCACCGTGAAGGACACCGACAACATCCAGGAGGTCGACTTCCTGATATCGGATGGCAGGATGATCGTACCCGTCGAGTGCAAGTCGGGGAACATGTCGTCCCGCCACAAATCCCTCGATCGTCTGATGGGGAAGTACGGGAGGTTCGTCGATACGGCGTACGTCGTCCATTCCAAGGACCTTCGCGTCGATGGCAGCATAACGTACATACCGATCTACATGAGCATGTTCCTGTAGGCCCGAACGTCCGGGTTCGCGCAGCCACGTCGCAGGGTATCACATACTCCCGATGCGCGGTCGATTCCCTGCATTTAAGGTCGGAGGTCCGTATCGCGATCCCGACGGAGCCTTCCCTAACAGTTATCTTTATAAGCGCTACCTGTATACGCGCGAATTACCGCAATGTCGGGAGAGTCAGTAATATGAGGAGCTGCAAGACTAACCCTCAGCTCATCGCCCTGATCGACAACCTCAAGGCGAAATCGAGGGACACGACAGCTGCCATCTGGCGAGATGTTGCGCTTCGGCTTGAGAAGCCCAAGAGGAACTGGGCCGAAGCGAACCTCAGCAAACTTGAGAGGTATGCCAAGGACGGAGACACGATCGTCGTCCCCGGCAAAGTTCTCGCCGCAGGCACAATCAGCAAGAAGATCACCGTCGCCGCATACGATTTCTCGGATGCAGCAGCCAAGGCTATCGTGGCCGCAGGCGGAAAGACGCTCACCATCGAGGAGCTGGCAGAGGCCAACCCCAAGGGAACCGGCGTCAGGATCATGAGGTGATGAAATGGTTACAGTAATCGACGGAAGGAATCTGATCCACGGAAGGCTCGCAAGCGTCATCGCCGAGAGGATCATGGATGGCGAGGAGATCGTCGTCCTCAACGCCGAGGCCATCATCATCACCGGCACCAAGGACAAGGTCTTCGCCGCCTTCAAGCAGAAGGTCGACCGCGGAGACACCACCAAGAGGAAGGGACCCTTCTACCCCCGCAGGGCAGATCTTCTCTTCAAGAGGTGCGTCAGGGGAATGATCCCCTGGACCAGCACATCCGGCAGGGAGGCCTACAGGAGGCTTCACGTCTTCGTCGGCACCCCCAAGCAGTTCCAGGACTGCGAGAAGGAGAAGCCCGCCGAGGCCTGCAGGAAGATCACCGGCAAATACACCACCCTGGGAGCCGTTTCCAAATTCCTGGGTTCCAATGTGAGATGATCCTATGGTTGACTGCGTGAACACAAGCGGAAAGAGAAAGACCGCTATCGCTAGGGCCGTCGTCAAAGAGGGAACCGGAAGGGTGACCATCAACAAGGTCCCCATCGAGGTTTTCACACCCGAGCTGGCCAGGCTCAAGATCGAGGAGCCCCTCGGTCTCGTGCCCGAGAAGGCCCAGAACGTCGACATCGCCGTTATCGTCAACGGCGGCGGAGTCATGGGCCAGGCCGCCGCGGCCAGGACCGCCATCGCAAGAGGACTCGTCGACTTCTACAAGGATGAGGAGCTCGAGGCCGTCTTCAGGTCCTACGACAGGTCTCTCCTGATCAACGATGACAGGAGAAAGCTGCCGAAGAACCCCATGGGTCCCGGCGCTCGCGCCAAGAAGCAGAAGTCCTACCGTTGAGGAGATGTTGGCATGATAATACCGGTCAGATGTTTCACATGTGGAAAGGTCGTAGGTTCCGCCTACCCCCAGTACACGGAGCGTGTTGCTATGGGAGAGGATCCCAAGGCGGTTCTCGACAGCCTCGGCTTCGAGAGATACTGCTGCCGCAGAATGATCGTATCCCATGCCGATCTCATCAAGGAGATCGCTCCTCTCGGATGATTTCCAGACCCCGGGACATGTTCCCGGGGCATAACCTTTTTAACCAGAACATAATTCGCCCTTTTGTGGGCCCGTGGGGTAGCTTGGTATCCTTCGTGCTTGGGGTGTACGTAACTCCGGTTCAAATCCGGACGGGCCCACTCATCTTGTCTTCTGTCCGCGAGAATGCAGGATTCTGTTGTTTTTAGGGGGCCGCTGTCCACATCGACTGGCATTCATCGTTCTGACCGTACATGATGACATCTCTCGATGTTTGGAAAATCCGGTCCTGGCATTCGTTGTGGCAATGCGTACTGCCTTTTGTCCCGACGGACATCGGATCCTTTGATTAATGGATGGAACCGGTGTGGAGATGCATCATGACACCGACCCGAACGAGTGTCTGAAGGGCCGGGCGTACATCATGACGATCGGCATACGAGACCGCACATATTTTCCCGAGTACTGTCCCGTGCGCCCTTCTTCGAACGATCCGTTCCCAGAATGCCGGCGATATTGTACAAGCTGGATCGGGAATCTAAGCGTTTATCATTTTGTTCAATAAATTATTAATATAATATCAATGGGCCTGATTTGTCAGGTTGTCGTGGGATTTTCTAAATCGACATATACTAGGCTTTTAAGTATGTATATCGTCATCGTTTCTCATGCAATCCGGAACGAGGAAACTGGTCGTTGCGATGGCTACAATGGTCGCACTGGGGGCGATCCTCACAGGCGTGGCCGTCTCCGACCAGGTCGAAGCGGAAGGGGGGGGGGAAATTTTGACATCAAGAATTACCTCAACTACATCCCCGAGTTGAGAGATGGAGATTCTCTGGGTGCATCCGTATCCCTGGATGAGGATGATGCATTCGAGATTATGAAATTATACGCGGAGTCATACTCCGAGGAGGCTGCCTCAGACTCCTCCGATGAGGTGAGGTGGCTTCTCGACCTTATTGGGAAATCCGAGAACATAGACGACATGGCGAAGTTGTTCTCGGAATGGTTCCTCAAGGAGAACGGTCTGACCGGCAACCCGGCGGCCGATGTGAGCCTTACCGCCAAGGGTGCGTTCTCTCTGACGGTGTCGGAAAGCAATAAGCTGATACTGAAGGCCATGGGCAGCATCGTTGCGAGTGCCACGGCATCCCTCGACGAATACCAGGGTTTCCAGAATCCTAAGGTCGATCTCTCGTTGAATGTGCCAGCGACGCTGTATGCCGAGATAACGCTCTCCGATGAGAAGATACCGCAGTGGATCCATGCGGACCTGTCCTTGGGCAGTTTGATGGAGATCGGAATGAATTTCGTAGCAGAGGGCGACACGCTAAAGGGAGAAAATGTCACCGAATCCGCCGAAACAAGCACGACCCTGTCGATCACCGGAGGTCTGGATGACGACAGTCTGACTGCAGATGATATAAACTCCCTGGTCAACGGTGACAATCCATTGGTAAAGAAGGTCTATGCGTCCCTGGTGGTCTCCGACGGTTCCGGAACAGGTTCAGGAATCGTCACCGACATCTCCTTGGACCTGTCGGATTTCGGACTTAATTCGCTTTATTCGCAGATCTCCGAGATGCTGCCGGATGGAGGGGTCGGCGATGTGTCCGACATCGTCGGGGATATAGGCAAGGGTATCATGCCCGATTATTCCGATGTGAAGTGGATCCTCGATCACGCGGGAGTATCGGATGACGATTACGATACCATCTCCGTGTTCCTGCAACCGATGCTGGAGCAGGCAATGGGGGTACTGGGCGAGGTATGGGACTACGCTTCTGAGTACGACTTCTCCGCATACTACATGGCCTATGGCTCGGACAACATCAATCCCGAGGACAGGGCGGAGGTAGATGGGCTTCTTACAGATGTTGCCGGCAATGCGCCTGAACACGAGAACATAGGCGAGGGCAACACATACACATATGATTTCAGAAACGTGGAATCCGAAATAACATCCTATTCGGGAGGTGGCGGGAACGTTAACATTCCCGAAACTCTGAACGGTATGGCCGTGACCACAATAGGATCAGGTTCCTTCAGTGGATCCGGTATTCTGAATCTTACTTTCGGGGGGAATCTGAAGACTGTGGAACCCGGCGCCATCACGGGGTACAATTATACGGGGCCTGGGGGCATATGTTATTATTCAGTCAGTGACGGAGTGTCGAATGCTGATCTTATTTGTTATCTGTCACTTGTCAACGGAGAATACAGCGCTGAAATCTCGGGCTTGAGAAATCACGAGACTCTTAGCGAATTCAATCTCGTGATACCCGATAAAGTCATTGTAGATGGTAACGAGTATCCAATTGTAAGTGTGGACGGATTCGATTTCGTTACAGATCTAAAGTCCGTCATCATACCGGACTCTGTTAAGTCGATAGGTGTCTCCGCTTTCGAGAGATGCGAGGGTCTGGAGTCAGTAATCATCGGTAGTTCCATATCTGAAATACCGTCCCATGCTTTCTATGGTTGCACTTCATTGAATGAGGTGACGTTCGAAGGTGTTCTGAACAGTATTGGAGAATATGCATTCTACGATGCACCGATCGATGTCATCAAGGGTCTGAATGACGTTAGCAATCTTTCCATAGGGGCGTTTGCCTTCCATGGATACAAATTCAATCCAAACAACCCAGATGGCGATGGACCTGGCAGTACATCACTCCTGGATGCTCCCAACATTGGGCGGTTAGCGTTTGAATCCGACTACATTGATGTGGCAGTCGGCAGTGAAGCAATCATTGTGGGCGGAGTTCAGTATACGGCATGGAAGGAGAATGGACAGATTCTATTGGATGTCACAGGTGTTGAGGATAACATCAATTGTTTGGTGATTCCTGCAACTGTTGGGTTCTCGAAATCATATGAATGCGTAACCGATGGTACGGACCCGTACTATAAAGGCAGTATCGTATCGATGGGAGGATATGAATGGACATCCTATTGGGTGAAGACGATCATAATCGATGCACCGCTCACGTACATCGGTTACATTCCTTCTGGACTAGAGAATATCCAGATAAACAATAAGGATTGCACATATAAGGTGAAGAATGTTTCAGGTTTCCAGGTCCTAGTGGACAACGAGGGTTGTATCTCCGCGGTTATCGGTCAGGGAACAGCTTTGGAATTAAGCGGATCTGATTATTTCAAAGAGATTAGTGGTGGGGCATTCGCTTTCAGCCCGAAACTTGTGGACCTTACCATCGACGGAATCGACATCTGGGGGCATGCCCTGTGGGATTCTAGCATCAAGAATCTGACAATAGGGCCCAATGTCGAGTATGTCGGGGGACTCTCTGGAAGCAACCTCACGAACATAGAGGTAAAAGAGGGCAACAGAAACTACTACAGTACAGGCGGAGTCCTCTTCGATAAGAACGGCGTTCTCATAACATATCCCGCGGGGAAGGAGGGCTCGGAATACACCATCGTTGACGGAGTCACCGGCATAGGGCCAGGGGCTTTCAGTGGTTGCAATAACCTGACGACCATCATCATCAAAGGAGACGATCTCCGTTCCATATCTATCGGTGCATTCGACGAATGTGCAAATCTCAATAGCGTGGAGCTCAAAGTGAACAATGACTATGTCTACATCAGTGACGAGGCATTGTATAGCGGGAATGACCTGATAAGGTACATCGGGAACTCGGAGATATTCATTATCCCCGATTGGGCGAGAAACATATCGGGATCCGCGTTCAATGGCAGTTCAGCAAAGATATTGGTTCTTCCGGAATCCATGGATTATCTGTATCTCTATGGATTGGATATGGATGTGTTGGTGATGAGCATCGATTCCAATGCATGGATCGAAGGGATAAATGGCTACAAGGATGAGTACCATACCGTGGCATATCATCCGAGTTGGGCCTATCATAACTCCTTCTGGGTCAGCGAGGGGGCACTCATATACGAGCCAATATTCAGAGATGCCTTCGAGTCCAGTGAAATATTGATCGACGACAATCCTCACCAATCCGAAACCGTCACGATCTCCGCTGGTGATTTGAGGACTATATCGAATATTCGTGCCACCTATCAGCCAGCCAAGTACACTGTCGCGTTCAACACCAACGGAGGCCCCACGGTGGCTTCGCAGGAGGTCTACTACCGCCACTATGCGGACGTTCCCAGCGATCCGTACCGCAGCGGGTTCACCTTCCAGGGATGGTACGGCGATTCCGCGCTCACCGTCCCCTTCGATTTCGACGGACCGATCTACGGGGACACGACCGTCTACGCGAAGTGGAGGGTCAACCAGGTGACACCGCCGGTGGACCCCACTCCCGATCCCGGCCCCACTCCCGATCCGGAACCGGGCGATTCGGAGGTGACCGAGAACCCCGATGGTTCGACCACCACGGAAACGACCACGGAGTCCAAGGATTCCGAAGGCAACACCGTGACCACCGTCGACTCCAAGACGGAGTACGAGGACGGTTCCAGGGTCGAGTCGAGCACCGAGACCGTGGTCAAGGAGCAGGACGGCGTCAAGCAGACCGAGACCTCCAAGACCGAGACCGTCTACGACGCCTCCGGCAACGAGGCGGGGTCCACATCGACGACCACGACCAAGACCGAGACGGACTCGGTGTCCAAGGAGGTCACGCAGACCGAGTCCAAGGACCACAACGGCGATGTGGTGAGGCAGGAGGTCAACGTCAGCATGTCCGAGTCGACGTCCAACGCGGAGGTCTCGACATCCGCAAAGTACGTCGACGACAAGGGATCCGGCTCCACCTCCACAGAGGTCACGACCACCATAACCGTTCCCACCGGGTCGGGGGACGCCATGGCCGTGGATGTGGAATCCATGCAGAAGGCGATCGAACAGGCGTCGGAAGCGGCAGACGCGGTCAACCCCGGAGCATCCGATCCAGTTCCTGTAACCGTCGAGATCAAGACCGACACCTACGACGATGTCAAGGCGGTCATGGAGATGCCGTCCGATGCACTCAAGGCGGCCGCCGACTCCAACGCGAACGTCAAGCTGTCCGGAGAGGTCGGAACGCTCACCATGGATGGCAACGTATCGTCGAACCTCGCATCCAAGGGCGAGAACGTCACGGTGTCGATCTCCGTGGCAGACCGCACGGCATTCAGTCCGGACATACACGATACCGTCGGCGATGCCGATGTGTATGAGCTCAAGGCCTTGGCGGGAGAGGAGTCCGTCCACCAGCTCGGAGGCGTCGTGACCGTCACGGTCCCCTACACCCTGAAGCCCGGGGACAATCCGGACATGATCACGGTGTACTATGTCAACGATGAGGGGAAGCTCTCCAAGAAGGTGACCTCGTACGATCCGCTGACCCATACCGTCACGTTCCTCACGGACCACTTCTCCTACTACATGATCGCAGCATCGGACTCGCTCGACATACAGTCGGACGAGAAGGAGGGCGACAACACCCTGGTGTATGTCGCTGTTGCCGCCATCGCCGTGATCGCGGTCATCGCCGTCGTGGCGTACAGAAGGTCATCCTGAGGGTGAACAAACAGGCCGCCCGTTGCACGGGCGGCCATCTTCATCTCAACGGAAGGTCTGCAATTGGCAGGTGTCGAAGGAAGCGACCGCAGGGAAACGGGCGGCCGTCGGGTCTCGTTAGCAAGGGCACTTCTGGCCCTGGTGCCCCTGGTCGTCATCATACCCGTGATGTTCCTGATAATCATGGCCGTCGTCACCCAGGGACAGGGGATCTCCATAACGGACACCGATGGACTGGATGCCGACACGGAGGGGTCGTTCCTCACCATCCAGGGGGATGTGACCGTCCAATCCAGTCTGGTCTTCGACCTGGAGGATGTCTCCGTGTCCGTCGATCTCGTCGATCTGGAGATGGGTTCCAACGTGGGGATACTGAAGGAGGGCGGCATCAGGTTGCCTTCGGGGACCCCCGCCGTCATCCATCTGGATTCGAAGGTCTTCGTGCCGACCCTGTACCTGTTGGTGTCCGAGCTGGTCTCGAGGGAAGGGGCGGCGTTGGACCTAGACGTCCATGTCTCGGGCAGATACCTCGGAGGGCTCATGTTTGCCGAGGTCGTGGCATCCGTGAAGGTCCCTGTCGCCGCACAGGGCGAGAGGATCGTCTGGAACTCCACGACCGATGGCACGAGGGTATCTGTCGATGTGACAGGACTCGCAGATTGGCTCGTGCCGGATCCGGGCGAGTCCCTCTTCAGATCCCCCAACGCGTCCCTCTCGATCGCCGTCGTCCCCTCAGAAGGGGCCGTGTCCGTCGACATCGTCTCGGACAGGGGGTTGTCCGACACATTGGACATCCTGTCGCGTGATGCGGCCGAGGGGCTGGTCGTCATGTCCGACGAGTCCGGGAGGACATCCGGGGTGTCCGCGGACCAGATGGGGACGGTCCGTTCCATCATCGGGATCCTGGAGGGATTGGCAGGTTGACGCTCGACATCAGGGGCGGGGCCCGCTATGCGTCGATCTATCTCGTGAAGCTGCTGGCCACACTCCTCGCGATAGGGGTTCTGGCACTGTATCTTCTGTACAGCGTCTACAGCGTATTCCCGGATGCCGTCTGGGATGCGGACGGCAGCGCCCTGGCGACGGAGGCCCTCGTCCGTTTCATGATGTTCCTCCCGTTGTTGATACCGGCCTTCCTCGTCGGATGCTTCGAGCCGGGGACCATGCATCGTCTCATCATGCGGATCCTCCTGAATCTGGGATTGATGACGGTCACCCTCACGATCACGGGGGACCTCTCCTACGAGATCCATGACATCCTTGTGGACGAGTCGTCCGGCATCACCATCGGTACCATAGGGATGGAGTTGGACGTAACAATGCTGGGTCTGCTGTTGCTGACGATACCCGTCTGCTCGGTCCTGGATGCTCTGATGGAATATCGCCATGCCTCGGATCCACGGCATCGATCGACAGTCGTCATGTGCCTCGCACGATCAATCAGGCACGCTTCCTTCCATAGTCATCCACGGTCTTCGGTGGAATCGGTGCATCCGGATGCGTCCTCGGCCCACCGTACTCCATCCATGCGTGCGGAGGTCATTCGAGAAGACTGTTCCTCAGAGCATTCACCTTGTCGGCGAGGTTCTCGACGGACTCTGCCACACTGGCCATGAACTCGTCGTAATCATCCGATACGACGGCCCCTTCCGAGGTCGCGATGATTATGCCCTGCTGTTCCATTATCTTCAGGGAGTATCTCACCCTGTGCTTCGGGACGCCGCTCATCTCCGAGAGGCGTATGAGTCCGATCGGCTGATTCGCCTTGACGGTGCGAAGGATCGAGATGTGGCGCTCTAGCAGTTCTAGGTCCTCGTTCACTGTGTCGACGGGATCCTTGGACTCGCTCAATGCTCGAAACCTCCGAGTAGGATGTCAGAAAAGGGTAAAAGGGTTGGAAGGGTCCGATCAGCGACCGTACCACTTCTGTTTGCCCCACTTGTTGTAGTTGGCCCACCATCCCTGGGTGACGGAGCCGCAGCAGTCGAGTGCCTTCTGCTCGGCATCAGCGCCCTTGTATGATCTGTAGCAGTTGAGGCACTGCCAGACGAGTTCGGGCTGTTTCTCCTTCATTGGTCTGCGGATTGGGCGAGTACGTATTAAATGTTGTGGGAGGTCAGAGGCTGGGAACATGCCGATGGATGGGTAGGTCTGTTCAGAAATTGTAGTCAAACATCAACAACTTTTCATCTGGTATATATAGCCAAACAACGATTAGAATTTAATCATTATATAGGGACAACAGCATCCAGATAGTTCATGAACAGAATCAAGGTCATCAACGAGCCATCGGAGCTGGTCCCGATGCTGAGGTCCGTTGATACTCCCGTGAAAAGGGATGTCCTGAAAGAGGTGACCTTGGAATGGAGGACTGCCGACGAGATCGAACAGAAGTTCGGCCCCGAGGGCAGGGACGCCATCATCTTCTTCGAGAAGATGAAGTTGGTCGAGACCCGCTGGCTCTCCAAGAACGGAGGGTATCCGGAGAAGTCCTACCATACCTACTACACGTCTTTCAGCATCAACGCCCAGTGGCCGGTCTATGAGATCAGCGATGTGCTGACCGCGGCCATGATGAGCGACGACGAGTACGCAGGGATAGAATCCAAGATCCTGGAAGAGGTGGGATCGGAGGGAAGGTTCTCGGGAGACATCGCCGAGTCCCTCGGGCTCTCCTCGACCATGCTGAAGAGCCTTGTCCGCAGGTCTGTCAAGATGGACTACCGTGGTCACAGAATAGAACTCATCCGTGAAGAGTGACCAATGGCAGGAATCTGGATAATGAGGATCGGCCACCGTCCCGAGAGGGATAAGAGGGTGACCACCCACGTGGCGCTTTCCTCACGCGCACTGGGTGCCAAAGGCATCTTCGTGGACACTGAGGACCCTGTGCTGGAGGAGAACATCCGCAGTGTCGTCGACAGGTTCGGCGGCGACTACACCATCAGGACGGGTGTTCCCTGGAGACAGGAGATCAAGGACTTCCCCGGAAAGGTCGTCCATCTCACGATGTACGGTCAGAGGGTCGACGAGGCGCTTCCGAAGATCCCGCGCGATGAGGACATACTCATCGTCGTCGGAGCGGAGAAGGTGCCTGCAGAGGTCTACCAGCGTGCGGACTTCAACATCTCCGTCGGCAATCAGCCGCACTCCGAGATTGCCGCACTGGCGATATTCCTGGACAGGTTCACCGAGGGCAAGGCGCTGTACGCCGATCGTGGCGGACATCTCGAAGTGGTTCCCAATGAGAGGGGGAAGACCGTTGTCGAGCACGATCCCGAGTGACACCCGTTGCATCGAGTACCTGGAGGAGGCCGGCTGCAAGCGCAGGGTCATAATCCACTGTTGTACCGTCAATGCCGTCGCGCAGGAGATCGTGTCCCACATCGGGGAGGCGGACAGGGACCTGGTGACCGCCGGCGCCCTCCTGCACGACATCGGGAGGTCCGTGGACCACTCGATCATGCATGCGTACATAGGGTCGCAGATAGCGTCCGCGTACGGTCTGCCGAAGGAGATCGTGGACATAATACGCAAGCACACGGGCGCAGGTCTCGATGCGGAGGATGCCGAGGAGATGGGGCTCCCGCCTGCGGACTACATGCCTGCGACCATCGAGGAGAAGATCGTCGCCCATGCCGACAACCTGGTCAGCGACAACCGCGTCGTCGACCATATGCATTCCGTGAACAAGCTCCGTTCCAAGGGGGCGTACCGCGGAGCGGACAGGATCGTCGCCCTCCACAGGGAGCTGTCGGACCTCTACGGGGAGGACCTGGACGTCATACAGTCGAAGATCGGGGAGATCCCCGACCTGGAACTCGTCAGGCGCATGGGTCTTCTGTGAGTTTCGAAAGGGGGTGCGGTTCGCCTATCTGGGTGACACATCCCCCTAAATAGTCCATCTGCGCTATCGGGTCACAGTGAGTGCAATGGTAACGGAACTCAACGAATCCAATTTCGACTCCTTCGTGGAGTCCAACCACATCGCGATCGTCGACTGCTGGGCACCCTGGTGCGGACCTTGCAGGCGCATGGGACCCATCGTGGACGAGGCGGCCGCCGAGCTCGAGGGCAAGGCCGCGTTCGCGAAGCTCAACACGGACGAGAACCAGGGCATCGCCGTGAGGTTCAACATCAACGCCATCCCGACCCTTCTGGTGTTCAAGGACAACGTCATGGTCCAGGCACTCGTCGGGCTCAGGCCGAAGGAAGACCTCGTCGACCTCGTGGGAAAGCTCTGATGGACTGCGATGTAGCAGTCATAGGTGCCGGCCCGGCCGGCATCCAGGCCGCCATACACTCCTCCAGGAAGAAGGCGGCCACGATCGTCATAGGGAAGGCCTCCGGCAGCGCTGTGACAGGCACCCGCATCGGGAACTACTTCGGGACCGGGGAGGTCCCCGGAGAGGACATGCTGGCACACGGCAGGGCCCAGGCCGAGTCCACCGGGGCGAGGTTCGTGGAGGAGAACGTGATCTCGGCCATGGCCGGGGACGGGTCGTTCGTCCTCGGGCTGGAGAGCGGCGAGACCGTTAACGCCAAGGCGGTCATCCTCGCCACCGGGATATCCCGCATGAAGCTGAACGTCCCCGGCGAGAAGGAGCTCTTCGGAAAGGGCGTCAGCTACTGTGCGGTCTGCGACTGCAACTTCTACCGCGGCAAGCGCGCCGTGATCGTGGGCAACGATTCGGAGGCGGCGGTGTCCGCCGAGCTGATGACGGGATACGCGTCCGAGACCCACTGGGTGTTCTGGGACCTGAAGGCGAACGATGCCCTGGTCTCGAAGGCCCGGGCGGCCGGCGTGACGTTCCACGAGTCCCGCCCGTCGGCCATCGAGGGCGGGGACAGGGTGACATCGATAAGCCTCGAGGACGGCACGTCCATCCAGACGGACGGCGTGTTCATCGAGCTCGGGGCGAAGTCCGCCGCGGACCTCGCGCTGGACCTCGGCGCGATGCCGGAGCTGGACGATACGATAAAGGTCGACGGCTCCTGCTGCTGCGTCGGCGTCCCTGGCCTGTTCGCGTGCGGGGACGTGACTGGGAAGCCATGGCAGGTCGCCAAGGCAGTGGGGCAGGGATGCATCGCCGGCATGTCGGCCGCCGATTATGCCAGAGGGATAGAATGACGGTGTCCGACCTCATCAACGGGATGCTCAGGGAGGAGGGCGGGTTCCAGAAGGCGTTCCGCAACATCCTCGAGGATGAGCTGAAGATGTCCCTGAACGAGTTCTGTCAGATATCCGGCATCTCCCAGAGCACCATGTACAAGATCCTGGAGGATAAGAGGGAGCCCAATCTCCGCACCGTCCGCCAGGTGATAAAGTCCCTGAAGATCGTGATGGGCCCGGAGGAGTCCCATTTCATAGCGGTCGTGGCCAACACGATGGTCGTCGACAACCTTCCCAAGACCATAGACATGGACGGTCTGACTGTCTCCGTCCGCGAGTATCCCGTGTCCACCGTGGAGGATGCCATCATCGCCGCGGTGCGCGCGGAGCGCGACGGCGCGTTGGGCGTCGTATGCGCACCCATCGTCGCGCCGACGGTCGAGAAGATCCTCTCGATCCCCGTGTCGAGAGCGATACCGTCCACCAGCGTCCTGAAGGCGATAGACCGTCTGAAGGATTTCATCTGAGGGTCGCCCCGGGGATGCGCCGCATTCCCGTCGACCCTCGAAATAGTTTAAATGGTAGCTAAACTCTAACGCTCCTTCGAGGCGGATCAACTGTTCGAGCTCCAGGTGGTTAGCAACACGCCGATGTCGGGCGTGGACGACGTGCACGTCGTCGCCGAGACCCTTCTTGTCCAGATAGGCTATCTGCCGAAGGGTTACGACCCCAAGACCGGAGCCATCACCGTCCGCGACAGCGTCCCGTACAGACTGTTCATGGACTATCTCATGAAATATCCGTCCAAGGCGTGGGCGGTCGAGGAGCTGGCATCCCTCCTGGGGACCACCAAGCCCACCGTGTACCGTCACATCAACAAGCTGAAGTCCATGGACCTCCTGGAGGCCATGGACGTGGAGTACGACGGACAGGTCCGCAAGGGATACCGCATAAGGTTCGGCGACCTCTCCAAGGCATGGAGCTTCACCGAGGCGAACGTGAGCATGGCTATGGAGAACTACCGTAAGACCATCGCCCATTTCCAGGAACTGATGGAGGAGAGATGACCATGGCAGAGGAGCATTCCATCGTCAAGGGCGCCAGGTTCTCGGTCGTGTACAGGGTCAACGTCACCAAGGAGGCCGTCATCGAAGGCGTCTACGGCGGCATGGCGGCCATGGGCACGGAGACGGCGCTCGTCTTCGAGACCGAGGGCGGGATATCGTTCATCAACTCCAACGCGATCGTCGCCATGAACCAGATCGAGGCCGCACCCGAGGAGCCCAGGAAAGGCCCCGGCGAGGACAGGGCTCTCTATGGCTGATCCGACGGCCCTTCTCTCGCGGGACCTGATCGAGGCCGTGAGGTCCGGTCGTGTCAGGGACAGGGATGCCCTCCAGAACCTCAAGCTGAAGCTCTGCAAGCACTATTCTCTGGACACGGTCCCTCCGAACTCCGTCATATTGGCGAACGTCAGCGCGGAGGACAGGGACCTCCTGCTCCCATTTCTCATAAAGAAGCCGTCCCGCACGGTCAGCGGCGTCGCGGCCGTCGCGGTCATGACGTCCCCTCATGACTGCCCCCACGGCAAATGCTCGTACTGCCCGGGAGGGGTGTCCAACAACTCCGCACAGTCGTACACCGGGAAGGAACCCGCCGCCAGAAGGGCGGCGAGGAACGAGTTCGACCCCTGGCGTCAGGTGACTGACCGGATAAAGCAGCTGAACGAGATCGGTCACAACACCGACAAGATCGACCTTATCATAATGGGAGGTACGTTCACCAGCCGCGACCCCGGGTACCAGGAGTGGTTCGTCAGGAGATGCTTCGATGCCATGAACGGCGTCGATTCGGACACTCTGGAGGAGGCCCAGAGCATCAACCGCACGGCACCCAGCAGATGCGTCGGGATGACCGTCGAGACCCGTCCGGACGTGTTCACCCCGGAGCAGATCGAGCAGGCCATGCGCCTGGGGGCCACCCGCGTGGAGCTCGGGGTGCAGATCCTGGACGACGCGATACTCTCCGCGGTCCAGCGCGGTCACGGCACGGAGGAGGTCCGTCGCTGCACGAAGGACTGCAGGGACCATGGGCTGAAGGTCTGCTACCACATCATGCCCGGCCTGCCCGGCTCGGACCCGGAGCATGACCTGGAATGCTTCAGGAAGGTCTTCGACGACCCGTCGTACCGTCCCGACATGCTGAAGTTCTACACCCTCCTGGTGGTCCAGGGGACCGGCGTCTACGACCTCTGGAGGGCAGGCTCCTACGTCCCGTACGATGAGGACACGGCGGTCCGTCTGATCTCGGAGATGAAGGCCATCGTGCCGGAGTACGTCCGCATACAGAGGATCCAGAGGGACATCCCCGCAACGGAGATTGCCGCAGGCATAACCAAGAGCAACATCAGGCAGCTCGTGGCCTCGTACATGGGGGACCACGGGATGTCATGCAGGTGCATCCGCTGCCGTGAGGCCGGACGCACCGATGCCGACCTGGACCCCGACGACGTGGTCCTCAGGGACCAGGTCTACGAGGCGTGCGGGGGAGTGGAGCACTTCATCACCCTGGAATGCGACGATTCGATAATCGGCTACGTCCGTCTGAGGCTCGACTCCAATCCGATGGCGACGATAAGGGAGCTCAAGGTCTTCGGGCATCCCGCGTCCATAGGCGAGGATGACGGGGATTGGCAGCATCGCGGATTCGGTCGCAGGCTCGTGTCTGAGGCGGAGCGCGTGGCATCCCGGGAGGGGCGCTCCAGGATACGCGTCACCAGCGGCGTCGGGGTCAGGGAGTACTACCGCTCCCTCGGATACTCCGAGGACCTCCCATACATGGCCCGTGACCTTTGACAGGATTTATATCCGACCTATTTGATTAAGCATCTACTTAATTGAGGTTCGAGGATGAGCGACCCAGTGGAATGTCTGAGGCTGTTGTCCGATGGGACGAGGTTCGCGATAGTGAACATACTGCTGAACCACGATCTCTGCTCCGCGGCGGTCGCCCGCAGGCTGGGCATATCTGAGGCGGCCGTGTCCCAGCACATGAAGGTCCTTCGCGAGGCCGGCATGGTCTCGGCGGAGAAGCACGGATACTCCACGCATTACGCCGTGGACAGGTCCATGCTCCTGGGACTGTCGCAGATGCTGTCGGACATGGCGGTCGCCCGCAGGCACCCGTGCGATCCCGATTTCGAGGGATGCACCGCCAAGGGGAACGTGAAATGTCCGACGGCGGACGGCAACGGGGAATGCCCCCGCATGCAATGCGGGAGCGGCGCATGCCATCGCGGCTGCGGCCGCTGTCTCGGATCTCGGAGGATGAGCGGGATGAAGATAGCAGTGACACACGAGAACGGGAACGTCTTCCAGCATTTCGGCAGGACCGCCGAGTTCAAGGTCTACGATGTGGACGGCCTCAACATAAGGTCCTCGCAGGTTTGCGGTAACGATGGGAAGGGGCACGGGGCGCTCATAGGGGTCCTGAAGGACATGGGCGTCGCGGTGCTGCTGTGCGGTGGCATAGGCGGCGGTGCGATCGACGGCCTGAGGGCCTCGGGGATAAGGGTATGCCCGGGATGCTCCGGCAACACCGACGATGTCGTGAACGCGTTCCTGAGGGGCGGGCTCGACGATGTGACCGGTCCCACCTGCAACCATCACGGCGAGGATCACCAGTGCACCTGCGGGAAGCACTGACCCGGGCCATGTCGGGCGGTGACGCCCGGCCTCACCCGTAGAACGGGATGTTGTCCCATGTCGTCCTGCGCTTCTTTATGCTCCTGCCGACGGCTAGATAATCGTCGACCATCTGTTCCGTGACGGATGGTCCGACCATCCTCATAGCCGTTTCGAAATGATGCTGGCATACGGATTCCGCACAGGGGTCCTCGCGATACGCGGCGAGTCCCGCCTCCCTGCACAGGGCAGCGAGGTCCGCTCCGACGTACCCGTCCGTCGCAGAGGCTATCTGGGACAGGTCGACGTCCTTCAGTGGCATCCTGCGGGTATGCACCCTCAATATCCCCAGCCTGGAGTCCGCATCGGGCTTTCCCACAAGCACCAGGCGGTCGAACCTCCCGGGCCTCAGGAGCGCGGGGTCTATCATGTCGGGGCGGTTGGTGGCCCCCATCACGGTGACGTTGCGGAGGCTTTCGACACCGTCCATCGACGTCAACAGCTGTGCCACCACCCTCTCCCATGCGGAGCCGTCCCCCATGCCGCGGATCGGTGCGATGGAGTCCAGCTCGTCGAAGAATATTATGCAGGGCGCCATCTGCTTCGCCCTCTTGAATATCTGCCGTATGGCGCGCTCGCTCTCGCCCATCCATTTGCTCGCCACCTCGGGACCGTTCACGGATATGAAGTTGGTCCCCGACTCGTTCGCCAGGGCCTTGGCTATGAGCGTCTTGCCGGTCCCGGGAGGGCCGTACAGGAGTATCCCCTTGCCGGGTTCCACCCCCAGTCTCTCATAGGCGCGGTTGCCCTCCTCCGGGACGAAGACCTCCTGGATCTGCCTGCGGACGTCGTCCAGCCCGCCAACGTCCTCCCATGTGACCTTGGGGATCTCCACGAGGACCTCCCTCATACCGCTGGGCTCCACCTCTCCCAGGGCCGCCGAGAAATCATCCATCCTGACCTTCATGGACTCCAGGAGCTCGGACGGGACCGGTCTGTCCAGGTCGAACTCCCCGATGCGCGAGCTGAGGCAGTTCATCGCCGCCTCCCTGCACAGGGCCGCCAGGTCCGCGCCCACGAAGCCCTGGGTCATGGATGCGAGCGCGTCCGGCGTGACGTCATCCGTGAGGGGCATGTCCCTCAGATGCACCGCCAGGATGTCCGCCCTGGCCTTGCGGCCGGGAACGCCGATCTCGATCTCGCGGTCGAACCTCCCCGGTCTCCTGAGGGCTGGGTCTATGGAGTCCTCCCTGTTGGTGGCCCCGATGACTATGACGTTCCCGCGGTCCCCGAGCCCGTCCATGAGTGTCAGCAGCTGTGCCACCACCCTCCTCTCGACCTCCCCCGACACATCGTCCCTGTTGGGGGCGATCGAGTCTATCTCGTCCAGGAACACGATGCTGGGGGCGTTCTCCTCGGCCTCCTTGAATATGTCCCTCAGGCGCTCCTCGCTCTGTCCGTAGTACTGCCCGATTATCTCCGGTCCGCGGACCGAGAATAGGGACGCCCCGGACTCGTTCGCCACGGCCTCGGCCATGAGGGTCTTGCCGGTGCCAGGGGGTCCGAACAGCAGCACCCCTCTGGGGGCGCTTATGCCCAGCCTCTCGAACAGTTCGGGATGCTTCAGAGGGAGCTCGATCATCTCCCTTATGCGCTTGAGCTCGTCGTCGAGGCCTCCGACGTCGTCGTACGTGATCTGGTGGCCTGTCTTCTTGACCTTGGTCGTGGCGGGCTGTTTCCTGGCGACGTCCTTGACAACCACCTCGGTGCGGTCGTTGACTATGACCGGCCCTTCCGGGACCGTGGACACGACGGAGAACGTGGAGCGGTTCCCCATGAGGGCTATGTTGGGGACCACGATGTCAGTGTCGTCTATGAGCGGTCTGTTCAGGAGCCCCTTCAGGAACACGTTCTCGATGCCGTCCTCGAACTTTATCCTCTTGCCATCCGGGATGTTGGGTGCCAGTACGACCCTTTTCGCAGGCATGGGGTCGCATCTTCTCACCATGACGTTCTCGTCGACGCTCACACCGGCGTTGGTCCTGGTCAGTCCGTCTATGAGGAGGAGGCCCTTGCCCTCGTCCTCCGGGTTCCCCTTGAAGACCTTGGCAACGACCGTCTTCTTCCCGACTATCTCGATGGTGTCCCCCAGCTCAAGGCCGAGCATCCTCCTGGATTCGCTGTCCATGCGCGCCCGCCCGTATCCTGCCTCGGACTGGGACCTCGCCATTGCGACCTTCAGGGCTATCGAGTCACTCATCGCGTCGGGATACCCCTGGGATGTGATATAGGTAGGGGGTGGGAGAATGGGGGATGCCCCGCGTCGGAAGCGGCGGGGCATCCGTCCCGGCATCAGATGGAATAGATCCCGAGCATGTCCAGGAGGCCGGTGACCAGTATGAACGCCAACAGTATCGGGCAGACGTACTTCACGAGGCACACGTACGGCCGTTTGAACCTGAACTCCCCGGAGCTCTCGATCTCCTCGATTATGAACTTCGGCTTGACCACACATCCGATGAAGACGCATGTCAGTATGGCGACTATGGGCATTATCACGGAGTTGGTGATGAAGTCGAAGAAGTCCAGGAACGACCCTCCGGGCAGGGATGTCACGCTGAGCGGTCCGTATCCGAGACAGGACAGGGTGCCGAGCGCGAAGATCAGGGTGATGACGAGTGCGGACGCCTTCTTCCTGCTCCACCTGAGACGGTCCTTGATGGCGGACACGATGACCTCGGAGAGCGAGATCGCGGACGTCATGGCCGCGATTATCACGAGGAAGAAGAACGCGGCACCGATGATGTCTCCGGCGGGCATCGATTCGAACACCTTCGGCAGGGTCACGAACATCAGTCCGGTCCCGCCCTCCCCGGTGTCCATGCCCAATGCGACGACCGAGGGGACGATCATGAGCCCGGCCAGGAACGCCACGCCGGTGTCCAGCATGCTGATCTGGCGGACGGACCTCTCTATGCTGATGTCCTTCTTCATGTACGAGCCGTACGTGATCATGATCCCCATGGCCAGGGACATCGAGTAGAACAGCTGGCCGACGGCCCCCAGGACGGTGCCCATGGAGAACTCGGAGAGGTCGGGCATGAGGTAGTACTCGAGTCCCTTCAGGGCGCCCGGCATCATGAGGGCGTAGATCGAGACGAAGATCATCAGGAACAGGAGGACGGGCATGAGGATCTTGCTCATCCTCTCGATGCCCTTCTCGACACCGAACGCCACGACCAGGACGCTTATCGCCGCGAAGATGACGAACCATGTGACCGGGCTGTCGAAGATCCCGGAGAGTCCGCAGCTTATGAACGAATTGAAGAAGCCGTCCGTCGCGGCGAGGTTCCCGCCCCGATCGCGAACTCCGCGAAGTACTTGGTCACCCAGCCGCCGATCACGCAGTAGTACGGGACGACGATGACCGGGACCAGTATGGCGAGCCAGCCGATGAACGAGTGCTTCCTGCTCAGGTCCCCGAACGCGTCCACGCAGGACTTCCCCGTGCGCCTTCCGAGGGCTATCTCGGTCAGCATGAGGGCGAATCCGAACGTGACCACGAGCAGGATGTACGTGAGGAGGAATATCCCTCCGCCGTACTGTTCCGCCAGGTAGGGGAAGCGCCAGATGTTCCCGAGGCCGACCGCCGATCCCGCTGCCGCCAGGATGAACCCGATCTTGCCCGAGAAGGACTCGCGCTTTTGCTCTTCTGCCATGTTACCACGCCAATCTGTTCGTGGTTTATACAAGTACCACATGGATCGGACCTCTGGTATGCCCTCGGAACGTGCATCTGACGCGTTCCACAGGTCCCGGGTGCTGGAACATGTGCCGTGCCCGGGTCTCGCGCGTGCGCAAGGTTAATAGCGCGCGTGCCATAGCTCACGCTCGATGACAGTCGTCGAGATCAGAATCGAGCTCAAGAAAGGGGTCGCAGACCCCGAGGGGAAGAACACCAGGAAGACCCTGGAGTCCCTGGGCTTCAAGGGAGTCAACGACGTGAAGACCGTGAAGCTGTTCGAGGTCGACATGGACCTTCCCGCAGACGAGGCCAAGGCCCAGGCCGAGGAGATGTGCAGGAAACTGCTCGCCAACCCGGTCATCCAGAACTTCAGGGTATCGGTGAGATGAACATGGCTTGTGGGATGAGCAGGCGCGACGCGTCGTACGAGCTGTACGACGTCGACATACTCGCCGCCTCGGACGATGACCTGGTCCAGCTCTCCAAGGACCTGAGCCTCGGGCTCTCCATGGACGAGATGCGCACCGTCAGGTCCTATTTCGAGAAGGAGGGCAGGAACCCCACGGACGTGGAGCTCCAGGCGCTCGGACAGGCATGGAGCGAGCACTGCTGCTACAAGAGCTCCAAACCGATCCTGAAGGAGTTCGTGTTCGGGATCGACAGGGACGACGTCCTCTCCAAGGGCGACGCCGGGGTCATGGTCTTCGATGACGACTACGGCTACGCTCTGAGGATCGAGAGTCACAACCATCCCTCCGCGATCGAGCCCTACGGAGGGGCCGCTACAGGAATCGGCGGCATCCTCAGGGACGTGGTGTGCATGGGGGCCCAGCCGATAGGGCTGGCCGATCCCCTGTGCTTCGGACCCATCGACAGGGATGTGGACCTTCCCGCGGGGGTCAAGAGCCCCAGGTACCTGATGAGCGGCGTGGTCTCGGGGATCCGCGACTACGGGAACCGTGTCGGGATACCGACCATCACCGGCGGATTCTTCTTCGACGACAAGTACACCGGGAACTGCCTCGTCAATGTCGCGTGCCTCGGAATCGTCAAGAGGGCGGACCTCGCCAAGAACTACGCGGGAGGCCCCGGGGACGTCATGATCCTGATCGGTGGACTGACCGGAAGGGACGGGATCCACGGCGTCAACTTCGCCTCCGCGGACCTGACGTCCACCTCCGACGAGGATTCCAGAGGGGCCGTCCAGCTGGGTGACCCGATCATGAAGGAGCCTGTCATGCATGCATGCTTCGAGATCAATGCCAGGCATCTGATCACCGGCATGAAGGACCTGGGCGGGGGCGGACTCAGCTGCGTCGTGGGCGAGATGGCCCTCGACGGGGGATGCGGGGCCGACGTGGACCTGGAGAAGGTCCCCCTGAAGGAGCCTGGGCTCGCCCCGTGGGAGATCTGGGTGTCCGAGTCCCAGGAGCGCATGATGTGCACCTGCAGACCGGAGAACGTCGATGCCGTCCTCGAGGTCTTCGACCTCTGGGACGTCCCCGCCACGCCCATAGGGAGGACCACCGACACCATGCACACCCGCCTCTACTGGAACGGCGAGAACATATTCGACATGGACATCGAGTTCCTCACTGGGGGACCTGTGTACGAGAGGCCCTATGAGCTTCCCACACCGCCCACCAAGGACGGAGAGGTCTTCCCCAAGATCGACAGCGACAGGGATGCGATCCTCGCCATGCTCTCGGACCCCAATGTGGCATCCAAGGAGTGGGCGATCAGGCAGTACGACCATGAGGTCCGCGCGGCCACCGTGGTCCACCCGATGGTAGGGCCACTCAACGAGACCGGACCCGGGGACGCCAGTGTCCTGAGGCCCGTCCCCGACAGGATGAAGGGACTCGCCGCGGCGATCGGCTGCAACCCGTGGTTCACGGAGGCCGACCCGTACCGCGGAGGGATGTCCTGCATCGACGAGACCTGCAGGAACATCGTCGCCGTCGGAGCCAGGCCCAACGCTTTCACGGACTGCCTCAACTTCGGCAACCCGGAGAAGCCCGAGAGGCTCGGGGAGTTCAGGGAGGCCGTCAGAGGGATAGGGGAGGCCGCACGCGCGCTGAACATCCCGATACCCTCCGGGAACGTGAGCCTCTACAACGAGGCCCCCGGAGGACACCACATACTCCCAACTCCGATGATCCTGGGATGCGGGTTCATAGACGACGTCCGCAAGAGCATCACCGCCGACTTCAAGAAGGTCGGGAGCTGCATCTTCGTGGTCGGCGAGACCAGGGACGAGATGGGCGCGTCGCTCCTCTACAGGAAGTTCGGAGGGGAGAAGGGAGAGGTCCCCGCAGTGGACATCGAGAGGCTCAAGAGGCTCATGGACAAGCTGCTGAAGGCCATGGACGAGGGTCTCGTGGTGAGCTGCCACGACTGTTCCGACGGAGGCATCGCGGTGGCCGTCGCGGAGATGTGCATCTCCGGACACGTCGGTGCCGAGATCGACACCTCCGCGCTGAACGGGGAGGACTTCAGGGTGAAGCTGTACTCCGAGAGCAACAGCCGTTGGATCGTCGAGATCGATGGTGCCGACGTGACCAGGTTCACCGACATCATGGGTGACGACGCCCATCTCCTGGGAATCACCAAGGGCGATTCCCTGAAGATCAAGGACAACGGCACCGAGATCCCGGTGGAGGAGCTCAGGAGGGCATGGAACGATCCAGTCTGGACCATTATGGGGGGATCCGCATGAGGCCGGAAGACGTCAGAGTATGTGTCATGCGCATCGAGGGGACCAATGCGGAGGAGGAGATGGCCGACGCCTTCAGGGCGGTCGGCGCACAGGCCGAGCTGGTGCACCTCAAGCAGTTGAACGGGCAGTCGTCCGAGATGAGGCGCAGGAGCCTCGAGGACTACGACGTGCTGGTCTTCGCCGGAGGGTTCTCCGCAGGGGACTACGTCCGCGCCGGGGCACTGTTCGCGGCGAGGATCAAGGCATCCCTTGGCACGGACATAAGGCGCTTCGTCGAGGCGGAGAAGCCCGTCCTGGGAGTGTGCAACGGGTTCCAGATCCTGGTGGAGCTGGGACTGCTCCCCGCGTTCGAGGGGACGATGTCCGACAGCCCCACGGCCGCGCTGTACACCAACGACTCCGGAAGGTTCGAGTGCAGGCCCACGGTCCTCAGGAACGACAACAACGGGAAGTGCGTGTTCACGTCCCGGATCGAGAGGAGGCGCATGCTGACGATCCCGTCCGCACATGCCGAGGGGAAGCTGATGAGCAGCGATCCCGACTTCGTCCAGAGGCTCGAGGACAACGACCAGGTCGTGTTCAGGTACGTCTGTCCCGACGGGTCCGACGCCAGGTATCCGTGGAACCCCAACGGTTCCCCGTCCGACATCGCAGGCATCTGCAACCCTGCCGGGAACGTCATGGGCATGATGCCCCATCCGGAGCGTGCGATCTCCAGGTTTACCCATGCGGACTGGACCAGGGGATACTCGGCCGAGGAGGGGGACGGCATGCCCGTGTTCCGCTCGGTGATCGCAAGCCTCGAGAGGCGCTGAAACTCCAATGCCCCTTCGGGGGCAAAACCATCATTTTTCTGTTTTCGGGATGCTTTTCACGGATGAATCTACATTGCATAATGGCAATTTCGTGAAAAACACGAAAGATATTTCGTGAAAAACACATTATATATCGTCGTACCATACCTTCTCCTATGACGCTCACACCGGAAGGCTACCGTCCAAGACTGGCAGAATCCGAATTGGATCTCATGATGAGAGCATTCGGTGCGGTGTCTATCGAGGGTCCGAAGTTCTGTGGAAAGACATGGCTCTCGCGCACGAGGGCCAATAGTGAGATATCACTCAACGACCCCGCAGGACAGTATGCCATGAGGCGCATGGTGGAAATGGACATCATGTCAGCTTATGATGGGGAGGAGCCTCGGCTCATCGACGAATGGCAGGAGGTCCCGGCCATCTGGAGTGCCACGAAGGATGTTGTAGACTCCAGTACGAGGAATGGAAGGTTCATCCTGTCCGGTTCATCGACCCCACTTCCCTCGTCCAAGAAGCATTCCGGCGCAGGGCGTCTCGGCAGGATGCGCATACGTACGATGTCGCTGTACGAATCCGGGGACTCATCTGGACAGGTGTCCTTGGAGGGGCTCTTCGATGACAAGGTCAAAGCCGCCGTGTGCAGGACCGAGCTGTCTGAGCTGGTACGCCTTGCAGTTCGCGGGGGGTGGCCCCGCAACATCGAATTCGACGAATCCGAAGCACTCATTGCGAATAGGGGGTATCTTAGGACTATAGTGGAGGATGCTGCGAGATTGGATGGGAAGAATCGTAATTCCAGGAAGATCGAGATGCTTTTGAGGTCTTTGGCCAGGAACGAGTCCACTTATGCATCCAAAGCGAGCATAGCCAAGGATATCAGAGAGTACGAGAACGAGGATGTTTCGGACACATCGATAACCAACTACCTGGACCTCCTGGATCGCATGTATCTCATAAATGACCAGTTGCCGTTCGATCCGAACTACAGGTCCAGCGTACGTGTCGGTTCCACTCAGAAACGTCACCTCGCGGACCCATCCCTCGCAGTGGCGGCATTGGACCTGAACTCGTCGAAGTTGATCGAGGACCTCAGGACATTCGGCTTCATATTCGAGTCCATGTGCGCGAGGGACCTGGACGTGTATGCGTCCAGACTCGGGGGAAGGCTTCTGCAGTATCGCGATGACAAGGACCGTGAGATCGATGCCGTCGTGGAACTGCCCGATGGGCGTTGGGGGGCCTTTGAGATAAAGCTGGGCGCCCAGCAGATCGACGGTGCTGCCGCGAATCTCATCAGGATAAGGGACTATATGGCGGACAGGGGTGCGAAGGTCCCATCGGTATTGTGCGTCGTCTGTGGTCTGTCACAGGCGGTGTACCGTCGTGATGACGGCGTCTTCGTCGTCCCGATCACGGCCCTGAGGCCCTGATGGATCGGGTGGAGGTCCTGGCGATGCGTGGGGATGCAGGCCCCTACGGAGGAAAATCGAATGCTGTCCAGGACCGAAGGTTGTTGGTCCCGGAGGCCGCAGCCTCCGGGTTGTTCAGAGCCTGAGGCTCATCTTCTCCATTTCTCGCGGAACTTGTCGCAGCTGTTGATCTTGATGCCGAGGACGTCCTCGATGTTCATCTTGGCCGCGATCCCTCTGGGCGCTCCCGGGACTCCGGTGACGACACCCAGCTTCTGCTCCTCCCTGAGCTCCCTCATGATGTACTCGTCGGCGAGGTCGACGGTGGTGATGCCGAGCTTCTTGGCGACGTACTCCTTCGCCTCGTCGATCCTCATGTTCTTTCCGAACTGCATCCTGGCGACAAGGTCCCCAGCGGTCCTGATCCCTCCCATTCCGGAGGTCATGAAGTGGGGGAGATCCATTCCTGCGGGGTCTCCCACTCCGATCTAAATGCCGTCGACGTGCGCGATCTCGACCATCGCCTTGTTGGCCCTGGAGACCGCGTCTATGGGAGGGGTCTCCAGCATGGGGATCCCGCCGACTCCCATTCCCATGTCCGCGTGGACGGGGATGTTGGACTGCTTCACGGCCTCCTTGATGAAGGTGACCGCACGGGCGAGGTTCCATGCGAGGCTCTTGGAGGTGTTGGTGTTGACCACTGTACCGCAGACGTTGGCTCCCGCCTCCTCCGCGATCTTCACGTACTGGTGGGGGTACATCCCGGCGACGGGCTTCCCGTTGAACTCGATGGCTCCGTGGATCCCCATGATGGACTCTCCGGCGAAGCCGACCTGGATGTATGCCTCGGGGCACTGCTCCCTCAGGAGCTTGACCCCGTTCAGGGTGCCGACGCAGTCCGCATCTCCCGCGGAGGCGGTGGTGTCGAAGTTGAATCCGTCGGATCCGGCGGCCTGGAGCCTGGTGGTGACGTACTCGATGTCACGGGTCAGGTGCTCGGCCGCGGCCTCGGACGCTGCCATCGACTCGTCGATCTTGAACTCCCTCATGAGGTCGGCGGGGTTCGGGTAGGGTCCGTCGGGGGAGTAGTAGAGTCCCATGTTGGGCATCGCTCCGTAGAAGAAGGGGGCGATGATCTCGTTCTGGATCTCCTCCATGGTCTGCATCTCGTTGGCGATGACGGGCTTAACGGGCTTGATGGAGTAGTCCGCGTGGGCGAGCTCGAAGGTGTCGGCTCCCAGGGCCCTCTCGTGGAGGAGAGCGGCCTCGAGCCTTCCCATGTCGACCCCGTTCCCGGAGTTACCGTTGTCGCCGGTGAAGTCCAGCTGTCCGATGTCGTAGGAGAGGATGATCTCGTTCCCGGGGGCGACTCCGACGACGCGGTCCTGGCACATGATGATCTCGGCCAGGTGCTCGATCTCGTTCGCGTTCAGGTCGGGGATCTCCCCCATGTCGCAGGCATCCGCCATTCCGGCCTGGATGTCGTTCAGGATGGCCTCCTTGGTCATCCTGACCCTGCTGCCATCTCCCATCCTGGTGTAGTAGTCGGTCATATGCGATGCCTCCTCAGTCGGATGCGACGGCCTTCGCCTTCCTGGTGGTCTCAGACGCGGACTCGCCGTAGATGTCCGCCCCGATCTTGTCGGCGTAGGCCTGGGTGATGGGTGCTCCGCCGACCATGACGGTACATTTGTCGCGGATGCCCTCTGCGGACATGATGTCGATGATCTCCTTCATGACGGTCATCGTGGTGGTCATGAGTGCGGACATCCCACAGAAGTTGCATCCGCCCTTGACCTCGTCTATGAATTTCTGCTTGGGCACGTCGCGTCCGAGGTCGACGAGCTCGAAGCCGTTGCACTGGAGCATGGTGGAGCAGATCGACTTTCCGATGTCGTGGACATCCCCCTCGACGGTTCCCATGACAGCCTTTCCCTTGGATGTCGCGGCGGCATCCCCGCCTGCGCGGAGCTCCTCGTCGAGCATGTCCATTGCTGCGTTCATTCCGGCAGCGGCGGACAGGACGTGGGGAAGGAACAGTTTCCCTTTCTCGAATTTGACTCCGACCTCGGTCATCCCCTCGGCGAGGGCGTCGATGATCTCGGTGGCCTTCATCCCGTTGGCGCTGGCTGCAGTGACGGCGGCCTTGATCCCGTCGACCTTGTATGCGACCATAGCGTCGAAAAGTGCCTTTTTGTCTGCATCTGTTGACATGTTTTGCCTCCCGGGTTTCCCCGTTGGATCGTCAATCGTACGATACATTATTTAATGATTTCTCTTTTATACAAAATATTTATATATTGTATGTTTGAAAAATTGATTTTTAAAAATTAAGGTTTCAAGTCTATATAAATAAACCAAGATTTTCTAACATTGTTAAGTAAAATTTAAATATAATTTATGAAAAATATTGAGCATTCAATAAAATTTGAAGAAATATTTTATAAAGATAACAAATAATGAAGTACCAAAACAGTCTCAGTGGAACTTTCTGAGTAGCGTTTGGAAATCGGCAAGGGATATGTGATGCGCGTAGGTGGGAGACTCAGTTCTCTGGAGGTCCAGAGAAGGATCAATGCCGGTAGCAAGGTCGCAGAGGTGGATTGGGATTACACGATAATCCCCGGCACGGCCACCGCGATGAAGGAGAAGTACGGCATAGAGTTCGGAGACTCCATCCTCCCCGAGGACCTGGACCTTGCGGACAGGCTCTTCGACGCGGGCGTGGAGATGTTGCAGACCGTCGGCATCTACTGCATGGACACCGGGACCGTCATGAAGGTCACGGAGGATGAGATCTGGGATGCCATAGAATGCTCCCCGAAGTCCATCACGGTGGGCCGGGGCGTGGATGCGGTCACAGTGAGCGCACGTCACGGGAATGCACGCAAGCGCCCCGTGGTCAACGGCGGCCCCACGGCGGCGACGGTCAGCGAGAAGAACTACTCCAAGATGATGGAGAGTTACGCGCAGGAATCTATCATAGACACGTTGTACTGCGGCGTCTCCAACACATACAAGGGCGTCACCGTTCAGCCTGGCGGGCCGTCGGAGATGTACAACATCATGTCCGAGATGAAGGCCATAGAGGTCGCCAAGGCGAACGTGGGACGTCCGGGGATGGCCGTGTTCGGTCCGGAGTCCGCGATCTCCACCACGAGCAGGATCTCGGTGAACCTCCCGAACATGGGGATGTCGCCCACGGACGGCCATGACATCCCGCTGATGAACGAGATGAAGATAAACCGCACCGGTATGATGATGCAGGCGGCCTGCGAGATAAGCGGCAGCGTGATCATGACCGAGGCGCTCCCGATCTTCGGAGGATATGCAGGGGGTCCGGAGGAGACCGCGATATGCGATGTCGCTGTTTCCATCGCGGCATTCGTGGCATGCGGTGCGCACATACATGTGGACGGACCGATCCATCTGAAGCACGGGACCTCGACGACCAGGGGGACCCTTCAGGTCCTCGCGCATGTGGGGACGGCCATCGACCGGAACACGGACCTTCTCCTGGGAAGCATGTACTACGTGGGTGCGGGACCGTGCACGGAGATGTGCTTCCTGGAGAATGCGGCGCAGGCGATCTGCGATGCGGCGTCCGGACGCGAGTTCTCCGCGATGAGCGCATCCGCGAAGGGCTCCGCCCTGGACAAGACCACCGGCATGGAGGCCCGCTTCGCGGGAAAGACGCTGCAGGCCGCATCCGGGATGAGGGTCGAGGACGCGAACTATCTCCTGGATTCGATAGTCGGCCTGTACGAGGGCAATCAGACCATTCCCGATGGGTACCGCTTCCAGGACTGCTACGACCTGAACACATTGGAACCCACAAACTTCCATCAGGAGATCTACTCGCTGACGGCCGACAAGCTCCGCTCGCTGGGATTGGACATAAGGGACTGAGGTTACAGCTCGACCTTGACGTCGACGTGGTCCCCATCCTCGAGGCTCAGGGTCCTCCTGAGGTGGTACTGGCAGATGATCTCGATGATGTCCGCGTAATGGGACCTCTCGGGAACGACGATGGCGCAGTCGATGTTGCGGATCTTCGCCTTGTAGGCGACGACGTCTCCGAAGCTCCTCCCGTTGTTCGAGAACCCGTTGATGGAGACCCCGGCTATGCTCCTGATGACATCGAGCTTGCCTATGTCCTCGGAGTCCACCTGGATGTTGAGGGTACCTTCGAACGGCAGGAACCCGAGCTTCTCCTTGAACTGCTTCATGTACTGGTCCTGACAGATGTAGTACCCGCCCTCTCCCATGCCCGACTGGATCGTGCCGTGGATGGTGACATGGTCGGTGATCTCGAATATCCTGCGATACTCGTTGTACTCCTTCTTGAGGTCCTCGATCCCCTTGGTGGTCAGCTTTATGCGCTGCTTGCGGGCCCCGAGGTCTCTGACGATGTACTTCTCGTCCAGGAGCTCCAGAATCCTCTTGGATGCGGACTGCTGGCTCATCTCGAGCGCATCGCCGAGCTCCCTAGAGGAGATCGCGATGTAGTCGTCCATAGCTCCCAGCAGGGCGAGCTTGCGCAGTGCGAAGGAGTACTTTTCATCCATGCGCGGTGGATAGCTTCACCGGTTAAATAGATAGGTATCAGGCCCGGACGGCGCTGTGAGAACGTGAAAAGGGTTGGGGGTGCCCGCAGGCACCCCTGATATGGATCAGATGACCCTGTTGGAGTCCACCCACTTGCACACGTTGGGGCAGGCTGCGACCAGGATGCAGCATACGGCGATGATCGCCATGAGGATGCTGACAGCGAGGAAGGTCGCCTCGTAGAGGGCTCCTATGACGATGACGGCCATGGTCACGGCGGAGATCGCCAGGACGGTGTTGCCGCAGACGGGGCTGTATTTGGTGAACGTTCCTGCGGCCGCGAAGAACATCACTGCCGCGAGCATGTTCAGACCTACGGTGTACATGCTGTCGATGCTTCCATTCCAGGCGTAGGCCATCGCCGCGAGTGCGACGATGCCTCCGAAGACACCGAGAATGGCGCCGATCTTCATTTTGTTGGGCATTGCCATATCTATCTCTCCGATCAGTTGGACACTGCCGATTCGGCAGCCCTGATGTTCAGGATCATCTTCACGCTCTCGGATATGATCCATATGAGTCCGCAGAGGACTGCCACAGTCTCGACGAATGCGAGGGGCTTCCCGACGGCGACACCGATGACGATCATGATGAGGATCGCGCCGATGGCACCGTTGATCCTCTTGCCCTCGGTCCAGTCCCCGTGGACGGAGGCCATCGCCGCGAGTGCGAGGAACAGGAAGAACAGGATGGCGACGGTGTTGTGGATGTTGCCGTTCCCGAAGTCCTTGTTGTAGAGTCCGACCAGGACCAGGAAGACCCCTGCGATCGCGGTCATGATCCCGCTTGCGCGACTGGATCCGTACTCGTTGCTCGCCTTCCCGAGTCCGAAGACGAAGACGAGGAGTCCGGTGATGATGCATCCGTACATGAAGAGGTCCGCGGTGAGCTGGACATCGGAGACGCCCATGTCGGACAGTGTGCTCACGCCGAGGACCCAGTTGGGGTCGTTCACGGCGGCGATGAGCCACACCATGGCGAACAGGATCGCTGCAACGATACCGACGACCGCGAAGGGCGCAGTGTTGCGTTTGAACGCTTTCATGGGGTCGTGAATGTCGTGCGCAATTTAATATTGATTGCGTCTGATGTGCGTGGCATATATGTCGAGGCTGCGAAAATGAAGTTCGTTTTCTTCGTGGGGACCGCCGGGAGCGGAAAGAGCACGCTGGTCGGAGCGTACAAGCAGTGGCTGGACGACAACGGCGTCGATGCCGTCGTGGTGAACATGGACCCTGGTGCGGACGCGCTCCCCTATGAGGCGGAGGTGGACATCAGGGAGTGGATCAATCTCGAGGAGACCATGCAGGCCTACGGTCTCGGACCCAACGGGGCGCAGATTGTGGCCGCGGACCTGATGGTCGCGAACATCTCGAAGATGACGGACATCATAGGCACCTACGGTGCGGACTACATCCTGGTCGACACCCCGGGACAGCTCGAGCTCTTCGCGTTCAGGGAGTCGTCCCAGCTCATCGTGAGGGCGTTCGGGGCGCAGGACTCGATGATCGTCTACCTTTCGGACCCGTCCCTCTGCCGCACGCCCAACGGGTTCATCTCCGCAATGGTCCTGGGGGCCCTCGTGGAGTTCAGGCTCCAGCTCCCCACGCTGAACCTGCTGTCCAAGTGCGACACGCTCTCGGACGATGACCAGCAGAGGATGCTCGACTGGTACCAGGTCTCGGACGCGCTGTACGGGGACCTTCTGGACTCCGATTCCCAGCCCGAGACCGTGATCGGCATGGAGCTGTTCAAGGCCGTCGAGAACGCGGGGGTGTTCGGGGAGATCCGCGCCGTGTCCGCACAGGATGGCGTGGGGCTCGAGGAGATATACGCCGCATCCCAGCTCGTGTTCTACGGCGGGGACGACGCGGACGGGCATTGATATCCGTGACCGAGGGGGTCTCACCCACCTCGGTGCAGGACATCGTCGAGGAGCATAGCCGGACGGCCCTTGTGCATCACGATGTCGCATCCCACGTTGTACACCTCGGAGATGTTCTTGGAGGTGATCACCTCCTCCGCGGTGCCGACCTGTCTGATCCTACCGGGCTTCTCCATGAGCACCACCTGGTCCGCGAACATCGATGCGATGTTCAGGTTGTGGCTGATCATTATGACTATGATCCCCTTGGCGACCGCGATCTCGTGCATGAGGGAGGTCGTGAATATCTGGTGCCGGACGTCGAGGTTCGAAGTTGGCTCGTCCAGGATCAGTATCTCGGTCTCCTGCACCAGGCCCCTGGCTATCGCGGCCGTCTGATGCTATCCGGCAGACAGCTCGTCGAACATGCGGTCCGCATAGTCGGACAGGCCCATGACCTCCAGGGCCTTCCTCGTCTTGACGACATCCTCGGCGGAGGTCTTCCATCTGGATTTGTTGGACCTCCCTACGAGGACGGTGTCGAACACCGGCATGGCGAACAGGTCCTCAGTCTGAACGGGTACATAGGACACGATCTCGGCGATGTCCTTCCTCGTCATTTCCGACACGTCCCTGTCATTTATGGTCACGGTGCCGGACGTGGGCTCCAGGAGCTTGTTCATGCACTTGATCAGAGTGGACTTTCCCACCCCGTTAGGTCCGATTATGCACGTGAGGCCTGGTCTGTCCAGGACGAGGTCTATGTCGTGGAGGATGGTCCTGTCCCCGTATCCTGCGCATAGTCCGTGTATCTCTATCTTCATCGGATCACCAGCTGGATCTCCTCTGTCTCATTATGAGGTACAGGAACATCGGTCCGCCGATGAACGCCGTGACGACTCCGACCTGCAGCGTGGCCGGGGCTATGACGGTGCGTCCGACGAGGTCTGCGATCTCGAGCAGGACCGCCCCGAACATCGCCGAGGAGATGATGAGGTACCTGTTGTCCGCGCCCACGAACATCCTGCAGACGTGAGGTGCGACGAGACCAACGAACCCGATGAGTCCCGTGAAGCTGACGACCGTCGCGACGACCAGCGATATCAGCAGCAGGAGGATCACGCGGAGGTTCTCCACGTCCAGTCCCATCGCCTTCGCGGAGTCGTCCCCGGTGGCCAGTATGTTCAGCTTGCGCGACATCAGCTGGGTCAGTACTATCCCGATCCCAACGACGACCGCCATCAGGGCTATCTGCGGCCAGGTGCAGTCGGTGACGGTGCCCACGCTCCACTGGTAGAGCAGGGCCAGCGCATCCGGGTTCGCGTTCAGCTTCATCACCGTGGTGAACGAGTTGAAGATGAACATCACGGCTATCCCGGCCATGACCATCATGGTCGGGGATGTCCCTTTCAGCTTGGACACCGTGATGATGATCGCCATGGGAACGAGCGAGAACAGGAACGCATTGATCACCACCGAATAGTCCCCTCCGACGAAGGAGAGCCCCATGGTTATGGCCAACGTCGCCCCGAACCCGGCTCCCGAGGATATCCCCGTGGTATATGGGTCCGCCAAGGGGTTCTTCAGGACGCTCTGCATGACGCAACCCGCTATCGCAAGTCCCGCTCCCGCCACCAGTGCGGCCGCCACCCTCGGCATGCGCTCGCTCACGACGACGTAGTCCAGGGTCGTGTCGGCGATGTTCCCGGTGATGTGCTCCCACAGGATCCGGTAGCAGTCCAGGAACCCTATGTCCAGGGAGCCGTATCCGACGGACAGCCACGCGACGACCGCCGCGATCGCGACGCATGCGAAGGTGAAGGCGAGCTTGCGGAGCTCGGACGACCGGTACCTGGACACGGTCTCCCTGGACTCCTCCGAGCCCAGGTCGTCCTCGGAGGTCCACAGGGTCGCGGCCTTCCTCACGACATCGATGTTCTGTCCGTCGGGGCTCATTGTCGTACCTCAGAGGTTGTACCCGGGGCCGGTGTAGGTGTACCCCTCGTTCGCATCCGCGCCCTCCCTGACGGCGAAGTTGTCGAGGTACTCCTGCAGGTAGTCCATCGCATCGTCCATGTCGAAGAGCTCGGGATACAGGTGTGCCGCGAGGATGTAGCATCCAGCAGGGCCTCCGGAGTAGGGCATGAGCTCGAAGTCTACGACGTACATCTTCCCTTCCTTGAACTGGGTCGTCTCCTTGTACAGCGCTCCCAGGTACTCCTCGACCAGGTCGTTGAACTCGTCATGGGCGCAGCTCTTCTGGAACATCACGATGACCTCGTCGGTGGCGGAGTCCACGAAGCTCTCGACGGACCCCAGCGTCACGAAGTTCGTCTTCCCGACGTACGGTTCCTGGAAGTTCACGATCTCGTTGAACCACAGTGCAGGGCCCTGGGCGGAGCCGAACGCCGCGATAGTGCTTGCCTTGGTGTTGTAGCACCTGATCACGGTCACGGTCTTCTTCTCAGCCTTCTCGGCGATAGAGTCCATCAGGACCATCGCCTCGTCGTACCATGCCCTGTACTTGTCCGAGAGTGTCTGGTCCCCCAGCATGCACGCGAGTTCCAGGACGCCCTCGATGACCCTGGGGCCCTGGCAGGGGACGATGACTATGGAGACCTTGTCCGCGAGTCCGGACCTCTCGGCCTTGTCCCAGATGTAGTCCGTGTTCTGACCGCCGGTCCACTGGAGGAGGGTATCGATCGTCCCGTCCATGTAGAGTGCGTTGATGCCCTCTATCGTGAGTTCGTGCCAGGTCCCGAGTATCGGCATCTTGTCCACTCCGGGATAGAGGTTCGCGTACATCCCGGGCGTAGTGGCGTCGATGGCCTTCAGCATGTCGTAGCATCCTATCGCGGAGAGCAGGGTGAGGTTGAGGTATTCGGACCCGACCTTCTGTCCGATTGGGTAGTTCACGTACGTGACGTTGCCGTAGAAGTTCTGATAGTACATCATGGAGGATCCCTTGTCCAGGAATGTCTGGACGGTGTCTGCGTCCTTCTGGTCCACGGTCCCGTCGTAGTTCGCATCGGCCAGGGGGTACTCCTTCTCCCAGTCGACGTCGTTGGTCTTATCCGAGTCGCCATTGACGGCGATGATATGTTCGATGACCTTGAGGTCTGTCTCATCCAGCCTGTCGCTTCCGTCGGCGTTCCCGTAGATTTTCAGTCTCGTGTCCTCCAAGGACACCGGATCATCGATCCCTTGATCGGATTCCTGCTGTTGGGTCGACATCACGGCCACCGCGGCGACGGCGACCGCTATGACGGCGATGATGGCGACGAGCATTTTCCTGTCTATTCAAATCACCATAGTTGGAGGATACATCCAAATATATAATACAGGATTCTGATGTAAAAGATTTACCTCATGTGCCGGGGCCCGGTACGTACGCGAAGGCGGGGATCGGATGCTGGTCAGATTTTCGGTGAGGAACTACTGGTGCTTCAGGGAACAGGTCGAGATCGACTTCACTGACAAGAGGAACTACGATTTCGGCAAGGAGTGCGTCCGCGGGGACTTCCTGGAGAAGGTCGTGATACTCGGCGGGAACGGTTCCGGGAAGACGAGCTTCGGCTATGCCATAATGGATATAGTCACCACGGTCACGGGCTTCACCAAGGACATAGGGCAGCACACGGAGGCATGCTTCATCAACGGGGATTCGGGATCGGACCGGGCGACCTTCCGCTATGAGTTCTCCTGGCACGGGACATCCGTCGTCTACGAGTACGAGAAGACATCGCCGTTCAGGGTGGTCTCGGAATCATTGACCGTGGACCGTAGGTCCGTGTTCTCGTACGACCTCGACGATCCGGACGCATCCTTCTTCGAACCGTTGCTGGCAGAGGTCGTCGGTTCGGACGCGTCCTGTCTGGACGGGTCCAAGGCGCTGATGAAGGTCTTGCACGACATGCCCCGTCGCGATGATTCGCCGATGTGTGCGGTGTTCGACTTCGCGGAGCACTCCCTGTATTACCGTGCGATGTGGCGCATGGACGACCATATCGGGATGATGGACCACGATGTCGACCCGTCCGTGTTCATCATGGAGAACGGCCTCATCGACGAGTTCGAGCAGTTCCTCAGAGGGGTGGGCGGAGTGGATATATCGGTCGGATGCTCAGGTGGCGGGATAACGGTGGCAACGGGAACGAAGGAGATCCCGTTCTACCAGGGGGTGTCGCGCGGGACCGCCATCCTGTCGCGCCTCTATGTCTGGATCATGCGTTGCAGGGACAGGGATTCCCTGATCTTCTTCGATGATTTCGACGACCTGTTCGACTATAGGACCGCGGAGAACGTGATGGACTACATCATACGCGGCAGTGATGCGCAGTGCGTCTTCGTGACCCACAACGTGGAGCTGGTGTCGTGCGACCACATGCGTCCGGACTGCTGTTTCATAATGGGCCATGGTTGCCTCTCGTCGCTCTCGAGCCTCACAGGGAAGAACATACGTCGCGGGAACAACCTTGCCAAGATGGTCCGCGAGGGGGAGTTCTCGACGACCGATGAGAGCGAGCGGTCCGAGGACCTATGAGAAGTGTCCCGGGACCGGAAGGTCCGATCCCGGGGATGGATTGGAGTTTCTCACCCGTACAGGTATGCGGGTGCGGGCTTCGCCTTGTTCCTGCCGGCCTCGACGACCTTCTCCTTGGCGTCCATGAAGTCGCGCTCGGTGATGTGGTCCCTGTCGTGGCGGATGGCAAGCATTCCGGCCTCTGTGCAGATGCTCTTGATCTCCGCTCCGGACAGCCCTTCGGTGGCCTCCGCCAGCTTCTTCGCGGACACCTTCTTGTCCACGTTCATGTGCTGGAGGTTGATCTTGAAGATCTGCGTCCTGCCCTCGGTGTCGGGGAGCCCGACGTCGATGATCCTGTCGAACCTCCCGGGCCTGAGCAGTGCATCGTCCAGGATGTCCGGCCTGTTGGTGGCACCGATGATCTTGACATCGCTGGTGGGCGTGAAGCCGTCCAGCTCCGAGAGGAGCTGCATGAGCGTCCTCTGGACCTCGCGGTCCCCGGATGTCGCGACGTCGAGACGCCTGGCGCCGACGGAGTCCAGCTCGTCGATGAATATGATGCTGGGCGCCTTGTCCTTGGCGAGCTGGAACAGCTCGCGCACCAGCCTGGCACCCTCTCCGATGTACTTCTGGACGAGCTCGGACCCGACCAGTCTTATGAATGTCGCCTGGGTCGCGTTCGCGACGGCCTTGGCCATCAGGGTCTTACCGGTCCCGGGCGGACCGACCAGGAGGACGCCCTTGGGGGGCTCTATCCCGACCTTCTTGTAGAGCTCGGGCCTGAGCAGCGGGTCCTCCACGGCCTCCCTGAGCTCCATCATCTGTGTCTTGAGGCCTCCGATGTCGTCGTAGGTCACATCGGGCTTCCCGATGATCTCCGCTCCGGACACCACCGGGTCGACCGGTGTGGGCAGGACCTCCATCAGGGAGAGGGTCTGCTTGTTCAGCGACACCCTCGACCCGACTATGAGGTCGTCCGGGGGTACGTACTCGGACACGGTCACGACGAAGTCGGGGCCGGTGGAGCTCTTGACGACCACGCGGTTGTTCGGAAGCACGTCCCTGAGGGACGCCACTATGAGCGGCGGGCTCTTGAGCCTCTCGAGCTCGTTCCTGAGCCTAGAAAGGTCCTTCTGAAGCCTGAAGAGCTCGCTCTCGGAGTAGCGCTTCTCGGTCTCGGCGTTCTGGAGGTCCTCCATCAGCCTGACGTTCCTCTCCTCGAGGGTGACAATCTTGGCCTTGAGTTCGGCCACGTCCTCGTTCTCGCCCGCGGTCATATATCCTCCCTCGGGTTACAGAGGAGGTCGGTTATAACCGTTTCCCGCGTTCGCATGGGAGCGTAGGCACGGTGGACTCTCCGGCCGAGGTCGCGGTTTCCGTATCGTGCGTCCTGTCCCGAGGGGCGGAACCAAAAGATAATATCGGCGGCGACGATGAAGTGGGCATGTTATGCGAGATGTGCGGAAAGGACGTCCCGGTGACCCGCGAGATCATCCTGGACGGCGCTAGACTCAGCGTTTGCCCCAACTGCTCCAAGTTCGGAGAGATGTCGGGTTCCTCGGCCACATCCAGACCGGGCGCTCCCGTGTCCCAGTCGGTCATAGACCAGAGGCTGGAGCGTCGCGAGAGGAGGATGCAATCCAAGGACATCTATGCCGGGACCACGACCATCGAGATCGTGGACGATTACGGAGGAGTCATCAGGAGGGCACGCGAGGCCAGGGGGATGGACCTCAAGACCTTCGCCAACCAGATCCAGGAGAAGCAGGGGACGCTCGCCAAGATCGAGGCCAACAACCTGGTCCCGGACGACAGGCTCGCCAAGAAGATCGAGAAGGCCCTCGATGTCAAGCTGACCGAGGCCGTCCAGTCCGGCGGGACCGTCGGAGGCAACCGCGGCGGCGGCATGACCCTCGGTAACTTCATCAAGAAGGAGTGACCGGGCCCGCGACCCAGTCGCGGACCTTCCCCGTCAGCGGGGCGATGTCGACGCCTGCGTCGCGCAGCACGACGAGTGCGGCGACGCAGATGTCGATGTCCAGATTCTTTTGGATGCGGTTGCATTCCTGTATGAACTCACGGCGGGGGATCCCTGCGCCCACGGCTATCTCCATGAGCTCCGGGAACACATCCTGGCTCTTACCATCGGACGTCTTCGGCACGGGCGGGGCCTGTTTCGGGGCCTCATGCTGCAGCACGTCCTTCGACGGACGATATGCCAGCGGCACGTCGATCTGGGCTATGTCCCCCTTCGGGCGTATGTACCCGTCCTTCTGTTCGATCTTGCCGCTCCTGACCAGGGCTGACAGCAGGGCCTTGGCCTCGGACGGTGTCATCCACTTCTGGCCCAGCGACACCTCCATCACGAATTCGTCCGTCGTGGCCACGTCCTTGCCGATCGTGCGGAAGAATGCCGCGGTGCAAAGCTCAAGCTCGTCTGCCATGGTCGCCCGCATCCCGTCCGCCGAAATAACCGTTACTATCTCCGCGTGAACCATTATGTACGCTGTGTGCGCACACTATATATTACGCGCGCGTTGTTTGTTATCCCTACTAACAGGGAGGCAAACGCTTATATGCGACCTGCGAATACGAGCCGTATCCCACTTGGTGATATCATGGAGAGCAAATACACCAGATTCGAGAAGGCCAGGATCATCGGCGCAAGGTCGCTGCAGATCTCCTACGGGGCCCCTGTGCTTGTGGATTACCCTGAGACCATGCTCGACCCCATCGACATTGCGATGCTGGAGTACAAGGCCGACATGATCCCCATCACCGTCGTGAAGAACTAAGAGGAATTTCAATGGCAGACGATGACATTCAGCCCATAGACAGCAACGAGCTCCTGGTCCCCGAAGAAACCTACCTCACATCCGGAGTCCACATCGGAACCCAGCAGAAGTCTGCTGACATGAAGGACTTCATCTACAAGGTCAGGACCGACGGACTGTACGTCCTTGACATCAAGAAGACCGACGACAGGATCAGGGCGGCAGCCTCTTTCCTTGCCCGCTTCAACCCCAACAGGGTCCTCGTCGTCTGCGCAAGGCAGTACGGACAGAAGCCCGCCAGGGAGTTCTCCAAGGCCATCAACGCACCCGCCTTCGCCGGCAGGTTCGTTCCCGGGACCCTGACCAACCCCGCCAACCCCAACTTCATCGAGCCCGAAGTGCTCGTCATCACCGACCCCTCTGCGGACAAGCAGGCCCTCAACGAGGCCCTCAACCTCGGAATCCCCATCGTGGCCCTCTGCGATGCCAACAACGAGACCCGTAACGTCGATATCGTCATCCCCACCAACAACAAGGGAAGGCGTGCCCTGGCATGCATCTTCTGGCTGCTCTCCAGGCAGACCCTTGTCGAGAGGGGAGACCTCAAGGACCCCGAAGACTTCAAGCTCGAGATCGAGGACTTTGAGGCCAAGCTGGTCATCTGAGGGTCTTTTAAGACCCTCAAAACCTTTTACCATACTTCTATACCCCATCCATGAGACAGCCCGCAGTCGCCGGTCGCTTCTACCCTGCGAGTCCGGAGGGACTCAGAGACGCAATCGAATCCTGCTTCATGGACGGCCTCGGTCCGGGACTCCCGGAGGGCCGCGGGTCCTCCAGAAGGGTCCGTGGCGCCATGGTCCCGCATGCGGGGTACATGGCCTCCGGGGCCAATGCCGCACACGTCTACCGCAGGCTGGCCGAGGACGGGGGTCCCGACGCCTACGTGATCATCGGACCGGACCATCATGGCACATGTGCGGGGAGCGTCCTGTGCTCGGACCCGTTCGTCACCCCGCTCGGGGTGTGCGGGACGCACGAGGGCATATGCGGTCGTCTGGCAGGGTCGATCCCCGACTCGCCGGACGCGCACGCGTTCGAGCATTCCGTCGAGGTCCAGGTGCCGTTCATCCAGTACATCGACCCGGAGGCGAGGATCGTCCCGATCCTCATGGGCGACCAGTCACCTGCCGCCGCCGAACGTCTCGCATCGTGTCTCAGGGAGGCGTGCGAGGGGTTCGACGTGGTCTTCATCGCGTCCACCGACCTGTCCCACTACATCCCGAAGGGTGATGCCGGAAGGCTCGACTCGATGGTCCTGGACAGGGTGCGCGCGATGGACCCGGACGGGCTGTACCGCACCGTAGCGGACAACCGCATCTCCATGTGCGGGTACGGACCGGTGATGACCGTGATGAGGCTCTGCAGCGGCTGTATCCCGGAGGGGGTCCTGCATACGGATTCCAACGATTCGCTCGGTATCGATCCCGATTCCGTGGTGGGATACGGTTCGGCGACGTTCGTCGATTGAATCAGATATAATTAGAAGAAAGTGAATTGATGTCACATGCTAACTGAGGAGCAACGTTTTTGCACCTACTGCGGGCAGAACCTCTCGGGGAACGCCCGCTTCTGTCCCTCATGCGGTACCAAGGTGCCATCGGACGACCCTGCGGTCGCCGAGGCCGAGAAAGCGAAGATCAAGGACTCGCTCGGGAACCAGCTGAACTGGGCCGCGGTCCTGATGCTGGTCTACTCCGTGCCGTTCCTGATCTTCGGCCTGTATCTCCTGATCGACCTCAACTCCATCGTGGACATCCTCATGGCCGACCCCAACTTCGTCGAGATGTACGGATTCTCCAGGGAGGAGGTCACCCAGTACTTCAACTACGCAGTCTTCGCGTACCTCGCATCCTCCATCTGCGGTATCGCGTCCGCGGTCCTCTGCTGGAAGAGGATGCACTACTGGGTCGCGCTCATCCTCTGCATCTTCTCGGTGTTCACCGGGGCCGCGGGATTCCTCGCGCTGTTCATGGGACTGTTCGCGTTCTGGATGATCCTGGCGGGAAGGCTTGGATTCTCCGAGTACTCCGACAAGCTGGATGAAGAACTGGCTCAGATGAGGTGAGGATAAACCGGGCGGTCCTTTCGGACCGCCCCAAAACACTTTGATCAGATGCGTTTCAGGTATCTGAGGTTGGGCTCGTACACGAGTCCCTTGTCCATGAGGGTGTTGGAGATCTCCTCGAGCTCTATCCCCCCTATGCCTTCAGCTTCGGCCCTTCTCTCGAGCTCGTCGCGAGGGGCGCCCTTGCCGTCGACGTCCAGCTCGTCCAGCAGGTTCAGGATGATGTCCTCCATCTGCCCGTGGTTGCTCTTCTCGGACCCTCCCTCGTCGATGTCGATCTCGTCGGGGCCGTCGTCCAGGCCCTCGGGGAACCCGAAGTCGACCTCCTTCTCGGGAAGGAGCCTGCGGAGCGCGTTCTGTATGGTCTTGAGGTATGCGGACGAATCGGGCATCTCGCCGTTGTCCAGTGCGTAGAGCATGCCCTCGGCCTCGACGGGCGTCATGCCCATCTTGACGAGGTCCGGCACCTTGGCGTCCGGCATGGAGACGACCTCCTTCATCCACTTGAGCCTGGCCCATGTGGACTTGGCGGTGTCGAGGAGCCACTCGTTGAGCGTGTCCTCCTCGATCCTGACTATCCTCTCCGGCCTGACCGATATGAACGTCCTGCCGTCGCCGTTGTTGTACGTGCGGACCCTTCCGACCGCTGCGACATGGCAGGGCACCTCGAGGTCCGCCATGGCCGCGAGGGCATCCGGCTGGAACCTTCCGATGCTCAGGTAGTAGACGCCGTTGACGTCCTGGACGCGGGCCCTCCACATGGGCTCGTCCTCGGTGCCGCTGTTGGCCTTCTCCGTGATGGTCCCCGCGATGAGGATCCTGTTGACCTTGGCGCCCAGGGGGGTGACGATGTACGAGGGCATCTTCTCCTCGGTGGCCTTGATCTCCAGGACGGAGCTGTTCAGCTCGTTGGCGAAGATCCTCCAGGCGGTCTCCCTGGGGCTGATCTTTCCGTTGGGGTTCATATCGCCGCCTCCACTTCGGAAAGGAGTTTCTCGGCCTCCTCCTGGATGTCGGTCTCCACGGCCTCCGCGGACCTCACGATCATGCTGGGTCCGTAGTCGTCGCTCATGACGTTGCCGGTGAGGCGGACCTTCTTGAGCAGTATCCTCCCCATGAGCTCCCTCACGATCACGCCCTCGCCCTGGATGTTGGCGAGCTGGGTGGCCATGCTCATCGTCACCCCGGTGAGCCTCTCGGTATCGACGCGGTTCACGATGGCGCCGATCGCACCGGTGCCGTCGTCCACGACGAGCTTCATCCTCATGTCGGGTATGCCGTCCACGGAGCCGTGGGCGGTGCACATGCCGTTCATGACGGAGCGGTTGCACTGGGGGCACCTCTTGATCAGGCCGCTCCCGTTCTTCATGTCCACGACGACGCCCTCGACGGTGATGTCGAGCCCGCCGCCGATCCTGTTGATCTCGCAGACGGTCTTCAGGGAATCCCCGGCCTCGACCTCGATGGGCGTGCCGAGCCTGTCCACGACGGCGCGGTCGCCGATGTTCAGCTGGGGTATGCCCTTCCATGCGCGTATGTAGCAGTTCTTGACGGAGATGGACTCCCCGGCCTTGAGGTCGAAGTCGTGCCATGCGGAGTACTGTATCTTCCCGGTCTCGTCCGCGATTATGCCGGAGTAGACGATCTTCTCCTCGCCGCGGCTGACGATCTTCCTGGATTCCACGGACATGATGCGTCCCTCCACGGACACGTTGCCCATCCCCTCGCGGATGTCCCCGATCTTCACATCGGTGGATGCGAGGGACGCGGTGCTGTTGGGGACCTCGAACTCGATCCCGACGGCGGGCTCGACCTTCCCGCGGTTCCCGATGTTGATCTGCACGCGCTCGTTCCAGAGCTTGCAGTAGCAGTTCCTGAAGTTGTACACCGAGCCCTTCTCCATCTGGACCGCTCCAGGTTCCCAGACGGTGAACGATGCCGTTCCAGTGTCATCCCCCAGGATGCCGGAGACGATGGTCTTGTTGAGGCCCTTGACGGTGATGTTCTTCGTCTCCACGTAGACGATCTTGGCGACGATGTCCACGTTCGGTTCCGTGCCGTTGAGGTCCGCGACCTTCTTCACGGGCGTGGACGAGGTGGCGAACGAGCTGTCGCTCTTCCCGTACTTCCTGAGGATCCCGCGCTTGGCGGCCGCTATGTCCACGTGGTAGTCGTTGAGGTACTTGTTGAGCTCGGCCATGAGCTCATCGTCGTCGATACTTCCTTCAAGCGCCTTTTTTAGTTCTTCAAAGTGAGGCGTCAGTTCTGTGTTGTTCATGGGATCGACTCCCTCCCCGTGCGGGGATAATCGGTAGAGCACGAGGCGGTATTTAGAGAAGCGTCCCCCGCTCATAATCGGGTCCGAAGGACGATGTTCTCGCGCTGTTTAAATCGCGGGTCGCGGATGTCCGGTGCATGAGATTGGCCGAGGCATTGAAGCTCAGGGCGGACCTGAACACCAGGCTCTTGGAACTTGGCGGGAGGCTCAACAGCAACGCCAAGGTGCAGGAGGGCGAGAGCCCCGCGGAGGACCCCGGGGACCTCCTGGCGGAACTCGATTCGGTGTCGGATCAGATGCAGGACCTCATCACCAGGATAAACCTGACCAACAGCGTCACCAGGGCGGATGACGGCAGGACCCTCACGGAGCTCATAGCCAGGCGCGACATCCTGATCAGGAAGTCGGAGATCCTCAGGGCGTTCCTGAACGAGGCCGGATCGCTGGTCAACAGGTACAGCTCGACCGAGATCAGGGTCCAGAGCACCGTGAACGTGAGGGACCTCCGCAAGGTCGTGGACTCGGTGGCGGAGGAGGCCCGCTCCATCGACGTGAGGATACAGGAGCTCAACTGGACCACGGACCTCGTCTGAGGGTCGGCAGGTAGGACCTGCCGGAGCGGGTGCGACCCATGGCGTCTGCCATATTGCACGTCCCAGGGCGCGGGACACGACTCACCGTGAAGCCCCGATCGTGACAATCGCACGGACACCATTCACCGTAACAACCGACGCACCGGCCGGCACGTCCGAGGGAGGGACAGGGGTTTACGCCGATCCCGGAACGGTATCCCAGACAGTATGTATGGAGATATTTTTATCATTGAACGCAATTGACCAATATGGTTCCCAAGAGTAAGATCGATGAGATTCTGGACGGGTACGATACGAGCGACATAACGATCGCGACGCTCTGCTCCCATTCATCGCTCCAGATCTTCCACGGTGCTAGGAAGATGGGCTTCAAGACTCTAGGACTCACCATCTCTCACAGTACCAAGTACTACGACGCGTTCCCCCTGGCGAAGCCCGACGAGATCTTCCGCTACAAGGACTTCGACGATTTCGAGGAGCGCATCGGAGAGCTTCAGGACAGGAACACCATAATCATCCCCCACGGCTCGTTCGTCGAGTACATGGGGCCCCGCAGGTTCGCGGAGCTCCCCATCCCCTCGTACGGGAACCGCGCGGTCCTCGGGTGGGAGTCCGACAGGGACAGGCAGAGGCAGTGGATCACCTCGTCCGGCGTCCCGATGCCGAAGCTCATCACCGATGCCAGGGAGATCAACGAGCCGGTCATGGTCAAGTACCACGGGGCGAAGGGCGGGAGGGGATACTTCATCGCCATGGACTACCCGGACTTCAAGATGGCCATCGACCAGAGCCAGCCGTACACCATCCAGGAGTACTGCCTCGGGACCAGGTACTATCTGCACTTCTTCTACGACCCGTACAAGACCGACGGGTACAGGTGCGAGCAGGGAGGGTCCCTGGAGCTCATGTCCATAGACAGGCGCGACGAGTCCAACATCGACGAGATGTACAAGCTCGGATCGATCGAGGAGTCCAGGAGACACGGTCTGTACCCGTCCTTCGTCGTGACCGGGAACACGTCCGTGGTCATCAGGGAGTCGCTCCTTCCCAAGGCGTTCGAGATGGCGGAGGCCATCGTCAACAAGTCCTATGAGCTGTTCGGCGGCATGTGGGGCCCGTTCTGTCTCGAGACGGTCGTCTCCGACAAGCTGGACTTCAAGGTGTTCGAGATCTCCACGAGGATCGTGGCTGGGACGAACCCGTTCATATCCGGTTCACCGTATGCGGACCTGATCTATCCCGGCCTGAGCACCGGTGCCAGGCTCGCGATGGAGATCAGGGATTCCATCCAGCAGGGCCATCTCAAGGACATAATGTCCTGAGGCACATTTTAACGGCCGTCTCCCGTCGGAGGCGGCCGATCTCTTATCCGAGTCCGTGGACGGTGCGTGGGCCGAACGACATACTCAGGCCGGACTGCTATTTCCTGATGGAGGGCAACAGGATCGGGGCATTCTCGGATCTGACCGAGAGGGAGCTCAGGGAGGGACACAATCTCGAGAAGCTGTATCGTGGCGGGGAGTTCAATGAGTGACAGGAAGACACTCTTCGTTGTGGAGGGGAAACGTGCCGATCCGCGCTTTTTCCTTAACTGCTTCATGTCGCACGTCCTGAATAGTTACCGTTCGGAAACGATAGCCACTTCCGAACTCAGAATTCAAGCGGTCCTTCGGATTTCACGTATGCTATGGTGTTCTTCTCGAACATGGAATCCATGAATGCGGCTGCAAATATCGGATAGTGTTCCACCCCATTCTCATCGACAAAGATGTTGGATTTCTCTAATTTTATGAATCTGGAGATCCTGTACATCGAATACCTCTCATCGGTCATGAGTTTCCTAAGGGAGCTGGCCCTCCTGTTGTTTCCGGATTTCACTTCGATCGCTGCAATCCTCCCGTCGAAGTTTGCGATGAAATCGATCTCTATGCGGTCTACGGCCATCGATCCGTCCTTTTTCTCGTAGCGTTTGTTCCTCTCAAAGTAGAACAGTTCCAGGCCACAGCGTTCGATCATGTTGGCCACAGCGTTCTCGATTATTCCACCCTTGTTGATGGAATAATCGCCCCCGGATATCGCGACTCTGACGCCGACCTCCATTCCGCACATGAGCAGTCCTGTGTCTGACAGGTAGATCTTGAAGTGTCTGTTTATGTGATTCTTCAGCGGCATGACGGGCTCTGAAAGACATTCGCAGACCTGGGCAATACCCATCGATTCGAGCCAGGATATGGGTTCGAGGTAGTCGCGCCATCCGTTGTTCGGTTGTCCGTCCACGTCCGTGTATGAGAATTTCTTCCTTCTCTTCCCCAGTTGTTTGGGGATGGATAGGAGGCACATGCGTACTTTTTCCTTGATCTCGATGGGTGCATAGTCGATGACGTCCGACCTGTACCAGTTCATGATGTTCGTTTGAATGTCGATAAGCGACGCTCCTGACCGTGGTGATGATATGCTGTCCAACACAGCGAGGGGCATACCGCCAACGGTCAGGTATTGGTCGAAATAGCGGTTAAGAGTGTTCAATGTGGCTTCCGTGAATCCTTTTTTGTTCCTTATGTTCTCACGGATGCGATCCGTATCCTCCTCGCTCACGTTGATCGCCCACAGATATTCCTCGAAATCCATGGGGTACATCTCGATGACTTGCTCGTAACCGACCGGTTTGAGCTTTACGGAACCTTCGGTCAGGGACTTCTTGACGTATTCCGTAGGGTCTTTCGCGCTCACTTCAAACTCGTCCGGTTCACCGACATCATCCATTTTCTTCACTGTGACCGACAGCCATTCCAGAGGGTCCCAATATGATCCCTTCCCGTCCGTACGCTTCAGGCCCATGGTACCCAGGAGCGACCCTGAGGCTATGATGTCCAGGTCGCTGTTGTTCACCAGGGCTTTGATCGCAGATCTGGCGTTTGGGCAGAGTTGGATTTCGTCGAGGAATAGGAGGGACTTGTTCTTCTCGATGATGAAATCCTTGTAACGCAACCGGATCTCACGAACGATCGTGGCAGCATCCGTGTTGTCTTTGAATATGTCCGTGGTGTTTTCGTCTGAGAAGTTTATGCAGAGGTAGTTGTCGTAATGCTCCTTTCCGAAGTGTTCCACAAGGTATGACTTCCCCACCTGTCTGGCCCCTGTGACGATCAATCCCTTCTTGTTCGGGTCGTCTTTCCATTCCACCAGTTTGTCCATCAATTTTCTTCTCAGCATGTGGGTCCTGAGGATAAGTACTTATTATTAAGTATTAATAGATTTTTAACTAGTTAAAACTCTGTAATTTCAGACTTTTAACTGGTTAATTCTCTAAAATAACATAAACCAACTAATAATTTAGTATGAAGTGTTCAAACCCGTTATCATCTGCATCATACTTTTTCTGTATCCATTTGAAGGCGTGCAGGACAACACCGGGAAGCTATCGAAAGCCGATCCACTATCACTCGTGACAGTCTTCGGGCCGTTCATCGGTCATTTCTGGCGATAGCCATGGTGTGTTCGATCGTTCCCGGATAACAGGTCATGTCTACGGCCTCTTCGATTCAGATGGTACCGTTCTTGAAGTCTGCGGATAATACAATGAGGACCTGCCGATCTGACATGGACGGGACGTCAAGCGCCAGCGACCTTGTCCTCATGACAACGATCCGAGGGCGCATCATCCCCGCGGACCTCATCGAACCTGGCGTTCAGGTCGTCCATGCTTCCCATCTCCTCTATGTCCGATCCGTCGGACCTCGGGAAGAACGATGGCCCGAACAACGGATAGTTCTCGATACCGTTCTCGTCGACGAAGACGTTCCCGTCCGAGACCTTGATCAGACGTGACACGGAACGGGTCCTGGACAGCGAGCGCAGGGACTTCGCCCTCTTGTCCCTGCCGGATTTGACCTCTATGGCAGAGACCTTGCCCCCTATGCTTATCACGAAATCGACCTCCAGGGTGCTGTCCCTCTTCCCATAGAACCTCAGTTCGTATCCGTTGCTCCTGAGCGCACAGCCTATCGCGTTCCTCATCACCGCACCGTTGTTCGAGTACGGGTCGCGATTGACTATGTTCCCTGCGGCCCCATCCTCCATCATGGCCGTCAGCATCCCTGTGTCCGCCATGTAGAGTTTGAACGACGATCTCCTCGTCCTTCCCGTCAGAGGGGCGACAGGCTCCTCGAGGTTGTAGCAGTACTCTATGAGCCCCGCCCTCTTCAACCAGAGCAGGGCGGTGCCGTACAGGCGCGCCCCTCCCTTCCGCTTCTCTATGCGGAAGTACTCGAACTTGTCGTTCTCGTCGGCGAGCTGCTCCGGGATGGACCTGAGGCAGGATTCGATCCTCAGTCTCTGTGAGCCCTTGGAGTATCTCTCCGCATCCTCTCCGACGACCTCCAGGATGTCGTTCAGGATCTTACGTACCGCTGCGTAGTTCTGCTTGACAGAGTATTCGAGTACGGCCGCCGGCATCCCGCCTACGACCATGTATCTCCTGAACAGGTCGTTGGTCCTCTTGCATATGTAGTCGTCGATGTGCTCCTTGTTATCTATGCACCTGTGGAGCATGTCCGTACCGCTCTTCTTCACGCCCATGGCCCAGAGGAACTCCTCGAAGTCCATAGGCCCCATATCCAGGATGTTGACGTATCCCATCGGGGTCCTGCGCTGGAGGTCGTCGATCTTGACGCCGAGGAGCGACCCGGATGCTATGATGTCGTACCTGCCGTCGATCACAAGGGATTTCAGCGACGAGTATGCCGATATGCAGGACTGGATCTCATCCAGGATTATGGCCGATCTCCCGGGTACGAGCCGGACAGGCTCGTCGAATGAGATGCGGTCGATGATCGCGGATGCGGATATGTCCTCTGTCTCGAACACTGCGCGGATATCGGCGCGGTCCTCCAGGTCTATGTAGATGTGGCTTTCGTAATTGGCTTCGGCGAACTCCCTCACGAGATGGGTCTTACCGGTCTGACGGCATCCCCTGACGAGCAGGGCCTTCCTGTTGGGGTCCTCCTTCCAGGACATCATCATGGCGTACGCCTTGCGCTCCATGATCTCGGATATGCCTGGTAAGATAAATATGCATCTTTTATGAGGGAACTTGAGGTGCTTATTGCAACAATCATGAGGGAACCTCCGTCCCTGTCATGACAGGCGGCGATGCGTCGGGCGCACCGTCCGCACCCCTCCGGGGAGCGCTCCCATGGAAGGCTTTTAATGAGCTACTCTCATGCACGCGCATCAAGAGGAACGACCATGGTTTCCAAGAGACTTCAGGAGATCCCCGCGTCGGGGACGATCGCCATCTCGAATCTGGTTAGCCAGATGAGGGCGGATGGGGTGGACGTAGTGTCCTTCTCCATGGGTGAGCCCGACTTCACCACTCCTGCGAACATAATAGACTCGTGCTGCGAGGCTCTCCAGGACGGCTTCACCCACTACACCCCGTCGATGGGCATACCGGAGCTCAGGCAGGCGGTCGCCGACATGGAGAGGACCGTGGACAACGTTCCCTGCCAGGCGTCCAACGTTCTGGTCACCCCCACCAAGCAGGCGATATTCATGATCGCCCTGGCGTTCATCGACCCCGGGGACGAGGTCATCCTCCCGGACCCCTCGTGGGTCTCCTACGAGGCGTGCATCCGCCTGTGCGGCGGTGTCCCCGTGTACGTTCCGACGAGGTTCGAGGACGAGTTCGTCGTGGACCCCGCGCTCATCGAGGCGGCGATCACCCCTAGGACGAGGATGATCATCCTCAACACCCCGTCCAACCCGACCGGGTGCGTCATACCCGGGGACGTGCTGAGACAGATCGCCGACATCGCGATCGCGCACGACATCCTGGTGATGTCCGACGAGATCTACGAGAGCATCATCTACGAGGGGAAGCACGTGTCCATGGCGTCCCTCCCGGGGATGTTCGACCGCACCCTGCTGGTGTCGGGTCTCTCCAAGACGTACGCGATGACCGGGTGGAGGCTCGGATGGGCGATCGCGTCCGAGGAGAACATAAAGGCGATCAACAAGCTGCAGTCCCATTCCATATCCTGTGCGGTCTCCTTCGCACAGAAGGCGGCCGTGGAGGCCATCAGGGGCCCCCAGGGTGCGAAGGACGACATGGTCAGGGAGTTCAGGAAGAGGCGCGACCTCGCGCTGGACCTGATCGCGGAGATCCCCCAGCTCGAATGCAACGTCCCCAAGGGGGCGTTCTACGTGTTCCCGAGGTACTCGGTGGACATGCCGTCCGCGAAGCTCGCGGAGATCCTCCTGAAGGAGGGGCACGTCGCCGTCACCCCCGGTACCGCGTTCGGGCCCGGAGGGGAGGGATTCTTCAGGGTGTCCTACGCGACGTCCGAGGACCAGATCCGCGAGGGGTTCGACAGGATCAGGAAGACCCTGTCCGGACTCTGAGTCCGACTTATCGATGCGGTCCCGTCCCTCCGTGATCGGGGGGCGGGCCGCGACTTCTTTTTTTCGATCATCAGAATTGACCGCCCTGTTTTTCGCAGGGCGTAAGTAGGTCCGACGGAGGAATACGCATTTTTCCGACACCGGGGACCGGTTTAGCGGCATTTAGTGATGCTGTGATGTTGTGAGCGTGATGTGTGACGTCCCGTGCCCAGAGAGGCACGGGGAAGGGTGTTTGCTGTTCAGGATTGGGCTGGTGCCGGGGCCCTTACGGGCCCCTGTGTTTGCTCTTCAGGTCAGTGGGGATAGCCTTCGCTCATCCGTGTGTTCGCGATCAGCTCCTCATGAGCCTCATGGCGACGATGATGGCCATGACGACGATGAGGACGACGAGGATGATCAGCAGGTAGTCGGTGATGGTCATTCCGGAGTCGTTGTTGTCGGGTGCGTCGGGGACGTATCCGGTCTTCTCGATGCCGGTGAGCTGGAATGTGACAAGCCTGTCCTTTCCAGTTTCGGGGCTGTGGTCGCCGGAGATGTTGAATGACATGCCGTCGATCGTACAGACGGTTCCATCGTTGACAGCTCCGTTGAATGCCAGCTTGGCCTCGCCAGAGTATCCTATGGCCACATTATAGGTGATCTTGTGCTCTCCTGCAGTGAGCTTTATGGGGGTGTCCTCAGAGACGAGGTTTCCGTCGATGCTGATGTCGATGACGCCTTCGGCTCCGACGATGACGACCTCATAGACCTCGTAGTCGATCTTGGCGGTGACCTTGTCGATGTCTCCGATGTTCTCGGTCGCCTCCTCGCCCTTGTCATTCAGCCAGTACTTGAACTCCGCATTGGAGATGGTGGTCTTGATATCCTGGACGGACGTCTTGGTGCCATCGAAGTCATACGCGGTGACGTACAGTTCGTCCTCGACGAAGAACTCGGTGGGGTCGATGTTCTTGACAGCGCTCTCGGGGATGCTGGATCCCGCAGCTACGACTGCAAGGATGTTGATGAACTCGGGGATGACGGGGCCGGTCACTGTCGCGACAGCTCCAGTATTTCCTTCGATGGTCTTCTCGGACACACCGAGATACAGCTCATCGACATCGAATACACCCTTTCCTTCGGTAGCGGTGGCCTCGGACACGGCGAGCGTTCCATAGACCTCGATAACATCGGAATCGAGTGTGGAGTTGTTCAGAACGTTGACAGTTCCGTTGATGACAAGCTTGTCGATCACGGAACGCGCGTTCTCGTTATCTATGTTCAGGATTCCATCGACGGTGATCGCATCGATGTCCGAAGGTCCGAGGGCGGCCTCTCCGGAAACAGTGAACACGTCCTTCTTGTCCTTGTCGTTGAAGGAGTAGAATCCCCCTGCCACTTCGAAGATCTTCTTCTCATCGTCATCTACAGTGGAAACGACACTGAACAGGATGTATGCATCTACACTGGTGTAGTATCCTGCCACACCTGCCAGGTCCAGAGTGCCGGTACCATCGGTGATGGTTCCAGTGAACTCGCTTCCAGTGAATATGATTCCTGCGTCGGACAGGGTGATGCTGGATGCGACCACATCTCCGTAGACAACGATCGTAGCGCAATCAACATTCATGTCGGGCTTTCCCGCGAACGTGACATCATCGATCTTCAGGGCCGCCTCGGAATCGAAGTTGTGGATGCCCAGACTCTGATCGTCGACCTCGGCGATCTTCAGGGCCGCAGCAGATACGGGCTCGGCATAGGTGTAGGTGATTCCCTTCTCGGTCTTGTAGTAGTATGCCGCAGAGACTTTGAGAGCATTCACGAACACATCGTCGTCGGACTTGATCATCCCGTTGAGGACGATCTCTCCCTTCTCCTTCACGCCTTCCACGGGTGCATAGCTGACATCTGATTTGTTGATGTAGAACACTCCGTTCACGGTCAGGGTCACATTGTTCCCTATGACGACGGCCTTGTCGTCGGTATCGAGTGTGACCTCGGCGGGGATCTCGACGCTGTTCTTGATGGTCACAGTGTCCTTGGACAGTTTCACGGTGTCGCCGGGGTTTGCATTGCCGAGCGCATAGGCCACTCCGCAGTAGGTCCTGTCCTTCTCACCGTTCATGATGACGTCGCTGACGAAATCTCCGGTGGTCTTGAGGGTGCCCTTGACATCCGCGATGTATACGACTCCATCGGCGGTAGTCTTCGCGTTCTTGAAGGTCGATCCAGCATCGAACGTGACCTTCGCGTCCGTCTTGACGACGAGCTCGCCGCTGTTGGTCACTGCAACGCCGGTTGGGACGGTGATGTCCTTGGTGACGGTGTTCTTGTTGAGCAGAGTGATCTTCTTGGCTCCGTCGGCGACCGCGGTCTCGAAGGAGGTGTAGATGGTCTGCTTCTCGGTAGTGGTGGTCTTCGCGACCTCGTATTTCGCGGCATTGATGCTTCCATCAGTGCTGACGGTCAGATCGATCTTGGCAACGGTGATCTTTCCGGTGACGTATATGGCGCCGGTGGTCGTCATCTTGGCATCGGACACGACGGTGATGGTTCCGGAGACGTACATGCTGCTGGCGTTATTGACCTCGACGAACTCTCCGATGGAGAGGGCATCTGCGACAGCGGTCCTTCCGGAAAGGTTGATCGTTCCAGTAAGTGTATCTTTCGGAGGCTCATCTGCAACTCCAATGTACGAGGATGCAACCGCACCAGCGACAGAGAACTGCTTGTAGTACTCTGTGCCTGTGGTTACCTCGGTGTTCTTCTCGAGGGCGAGGGTGACGGTCATTCCCTCGATTGTCCTATTCTGAGCGGGCGCGAAGACGACGCTAAGTGTGTCAGTATCGTTGCTCAGAACGGTCTTCGCGGGATTGAAACCGGTGTCGTTGATCGTCAGTTTCTTTCCGTTTCCGCTGATGCTCACGACATCGACCTTTGCATCGGCGGATGTGAGGGAGATCGTGGTGTTATCCATCAGGGCTCCGTTGATGGTGACAGTTCCGGCATTTTGGAACTTTCCGCTGGAGCCGAACGCGAACATCCCGTTGATGTCGACGACTCCGTCAGCGGTGTTCTTGAAGGCAGACTTCTGATAGTTGGCGAAGTAGGAGTCCTCTCCAACGGTGATGGTCCCGTTGTTCTCGAAGTTGGCCCCATCCAGGTTCATGGATGTAAACTCGGTCTTCCCATCACCCTCGACAGCGGTGTAGTCCAGGATGATCGATCCGTCGTTCACGGCGGATGCTCCTGCAAGGATGATGAACCCTCCAGATTTCTCTTTCAGAGCTTCGATCCCGAAATAGTCGCTGTCGATCTTATCTGCAGCGACCTTAGCCATCTTCGATTCCACGATGATGGTCCCATCGTTCTCGAGTTCCGCGGTCCCGTTGTAGAGGACGAGCCTCGCTCCGTCCTCGATGGTCAGGGTCACTCCTTCGGGAATGATCATCTTTCCTTCGATGATGATGAGGGTCCCCTCAACAAGAGTGGTGTCGCCAGTGAGGGTGATGGTCTGGTATGCTCCGTATTTGGTGGACGTCTTCCAGTCTCCGCTGATCGTTCCGTCGGATGCGATCCCGGAGGTGTCCACGGATCCGGTTCCGGTGATGCTGGGGAGAACGATGTCCTTGTTGTTGACGAACAGGGTTCCGTCGTTCTCGATCGTTCCTTTGCTCAGGTCGCTGGCACTGGCGATGGACAGTGCGGCACCCTCTTCGATTTTGACGGTGCTACCTTCTGCTATGGAGACTTTTACGTCTTCTCCGATCTCGAGCTTTCCATCGGTGATCGTGACATCCTTCAGGACGATGTTATCGGCACCTTCGATCTTCCCTTTGATCTCACCGGCAGACATCTCTCCGGTGATCACGACGGGTGTCGCAGGTGTCGCTCCAGTGGTGAGGGCCCTTGCAGTCTGCACGGTCTCGTTCGAGATCTTCACTTTGGAATTGGTCTTCGAGTCCGCGGTGACGGAGACGTACGCTCCCGCAGCATCGTTGATGACATTTCCGCTGAAGGTCGCACCGTTCTCGATGATTATATTGCACTTACTGACGTCGGCATTGACGCCGGAGGGAACAGTGAACACGGCTCCGGAGTGGACCGTGATGTCGGTGGCACTAGAGATGGATTTTGCGACCCATGCACTGTTGGAGGAGGTTCCGTAGACCTTGCACTGGTTCACGGTGACCTCGATCACACCATCGTTATCCGTTATTCCGATCGTTGCACTAGTGTTCTCGGTGTACGCGGACCCTATCCCGTCCAGGGTGTCCAGAGTGACAGACCCTGCAACGGTCTCGTTTCCGACATTGAGTCCTCCCCATGCCTTTTCGGCAGGGTTGGTCGCGCTACATGCGGTCATGTTGACCGTGTGCTGGCCGACAGCGAACCCTGCTCTGATGTAGTTGGTGACATCGACATCGTTCAGGTCGATTGTGAGAACTGTCGTATCTGCGTAAGAGACGTTGACTCCGCCAGCGATTTCATTGCTGTCGATGTTGAGGTCGTTGATATCGGCAGCGGCAGTGATGTTGAGGACATAGCCGCTTCCTTGGCTGTTGGCCCACTCCGATCCGGTGGCTGTAATTGTATGGTTGCCTCCGTTAATCGTCACGGCACGGTTGATGCTTATCGCACTACTCGTTTTAAAATCAGCCGTGATGTTGATCGTCTCAACTTTGGTATTGCTTATTGCTGTGGTAAAATCTTCAGCGTTCGCGACAGACGCCGTTTTCTCGTCGGTACTGTATGCGGGCGCAGCGTCGCTGTCCTCGGCGACTGCAGGTACAGCCGCGAACACAGCGAACGCGATCGCCAGAACGGCGACGGCCGCGAGGAGTTTCGAGCGGGATAGCCCCCCCCCCCACAGCATCCATTTTGGTTGTTTTCATGTGTATTCCTCCGGATCTCTCCGGTTTCAGGCACCTGATGTCTCATCCATCTCCGTTCTCAGGTATACACAATGCCTAATCCCGCCTAAGTCCCGTCGGATATAAACCCCGGATCCCCGTTGATTCGAGCGCCGTGTGCGGGAAACGCGGTACTTTCGCATGAGACCTCACATGCCGTCGTGTTGACCGCCCTGTTTTTTGCAGGGCGTAAGGAGGTCTGCGGAGGAATACGCATTTTTGAAACCGCAGTCCGGTTTAGCGTCATTGCGCGAGCATGTGAGGTGTGAGCGTGATGGTGACGTCCCGTGCCCCGGAGGGCACGGGGAAGGTGTTTGCTCTTCAGGATCTATGTGGGTCTCGGGGCCCTTCCGGGCCCCTGTGTTTGCTCTTCAGGTGATTGGTCGATAGCCTTCGCTCATCCGTGCGTTTATGATCAGCTTCTCATGAGCCTCATGGCGACGATGATGGCCATGACGACGATGAGGACGACGAGGATGATCAGCAGGTAGTCTGTGATGGTCATTCCGCCGTTGTCGCTGGAGTCGGGTGCGTCGGGGACGAACCCGGACTTCTCGATGCCGGTGAGCTGGAGGGTGACGACAGTGTCGTATCCATTGGTGGTCTCGTTGAACTTTCCGGAGATGTCGAAGTTCATTCCGTCGAGGGTGCAGGTCGCACCATCGAATACGGATCCATTGACAGCCAGCTTGGCCTCTCCGGTGTATCCATTGGCGAGGTTGTAGGTGATCGTGTGCTTTCCAGCAGCGACGATGGCATAGTAGCTGTTGGCTCCGTTGGCAAGCATGAGGTTTCCATCGATGGAGACATCGTTGACTCCGACATCGGCGAGGATAACGACGTTGTATACCTCGTAGACGATCTTTGCAGTGACCTTCTCGTATCCAACATCTCCGACCTTCTTGTCGTTTGCATTCTCAGTTCCCTTCGACCAGTACTGGAAGTCGGCGTTCTCGACCTTGGTCTTGAATTCTCCGATCTTCGCATTTCCATCGACAGTGTAGACTGTGATGTACAGGGTGTCCTCGACATAGAACTGGGTGGAGTTCTCCTCGGTGATAGCCTCGGGGACGGTAGATCCGGGTGCAACGACGACGTACTTGGTGACATCGACAGGTCCGGTGACGGTTCCTGCGGCTCCAGAGGTGTCATTCTCGGCGTCCTTCATAGAGATGCCGACGTACATCTCATCCACAGTGGCGGTGCCTGCATTCTGCTCGGTTGTCAGTTCGGCGACGGAGAACGTTCCGTAGACCTCGGCTTCGGTTATGGAGGCGTAGGTGTCGCTGGGAACGTTGAAGGTTCCGTTGACGACGAGCGTTCCGATGACGGCTTTGTCTGCATCAGAGTCAGCCAGGACGTTGAGGGTTCCATCGACAACGATCTTGTCGATGTCGCAGGTGCTGAGGGATGCGACTCCGGCGACGGTGAACGCGTAGGTCCTGTCGTCGGTGTCGGCGAACTCCTCGAATCCACCGGCGATGACGAGAGTCTTCACATCATCGATGTTCGTCGATCCCACGGTGAAAATCGAGGAGTTTCCGTTCACAGTGACGGTTCCGACACTGTTGGTGATGACGGCGTTGACATCGATGTCAGCGAATGCCGCTGCCGCGTTGTCGAGGGTGATGCTCTTGATCTCCACATCGTTCAGGGCGAAGAGGATGACCGCGGGCTCGTCGGCGGACTTCCCGGTGACGGTGATGTCCGAGACCTTCAGGGCCGCGTCAGCATCATAGTTCATCACGACCATGTTCACAGAGTCGGCTCCATAGGAGAGCGCACCAGCATCGGCGATCTTCCCGACGGCGTTCTCGACAGGTTCCACGTAGTACGTGTCGTCGGTGTTGGTCTCGATCACGTAGTATGCACCGGTGATGTCGAGGCCCATCTCGAGGATGGACCTGTTGTCGGACTTGACGACTCCGTTGGCGACGATCTTCGCATCCTTGTCGGCTGCAGAGGTTCCAGGGTTGAGGGTGATGATGGAGTTCTCGCGGTCGTTGTCGATGAAGAGGGTCCCGTTCACAGTGACGGTCACGTTCTTCTCGACCACTACATCGTATCCGTTGGTGTCGAGGGTGACTCCGGCGGGGATGATGAGGTTCTTCGAGATGGCGTTGTCACCGGTCAGGTCATTGCTGAGCTTCACGACGTCGCCTTCCTTAGCGTTACCGAGGGCGTATGCGAGTCCGCAGTAGGTCCTGTCCTTCTCGCCGTTTATGGTGACATCGCTGACGATCTTGTCCGCACCGGATTTCAGGGTTCCCTTGACATCCGCGATGTAGAGGACTCCGTCGACATCGATTCCGCTTCCAGCGTTCTTCAGGATGGAGCCGGTCTCGAAGGAGACTTCCGCATCCTCATCGATCGCCATGTCGCCGGTGTTGCTGAATATGACAGAGACATCTGCAGGAATTGTCACATCGACATCGACATCATTCTCTCCGAGGATGTTGATGACTTTCGCACCATCCGCAACGGCTGTTGCGAAAGCGGTGTAGACGTACTTCTTGTCGGTCTCGGTGGTACTCGCGACGGTGTATGATGCGGCGTTGATGCGACTTTTCTCGGTCGCATCGAGATCCGCTGCGATGAGGGTCAGTTTCCCAGTGACGGTGACCTCTCCTGCAGCGGAACCGGTTATGTTCGAGTCAGCTGCACCGATGTTGAAAACTCCACCCTTGACCACATCGAAGGTTCCCCTGACGATGAGGTCGGAGTCATTCTTCACGGTGAAAGTGATCTTCTCTCCAACGGATACTGCTTCAGAGACCACGGCACGTCCGTAGGCGGAGACATATGAGATTCCGAGTTTCTCAGAGTCAACAGTGGTATCGACGAACGAGGTGGTGATTTTACCGCTCACGACGAACTGCTGGTAGAGGGGCTTCTCGTCGCTCTGTGTATAGTCCTCGGTCTTCTCGGTCTTCAGGGTAATCGAGATTCCCTCAATGACCTGCTTGCTACTGCTGGCGTCTGTTCCGGTTCCAGCTTTGATATTGATTTTCTGCGCCTCATCATTGACGATGTTGAGCTTCTCATCGGAGTTGAATCCGGTGTTGTTGACAGAGAGCAGGAATGATCCAGCGATGGAGACGATGTCTACCTTCGCATCCACAGATGTGAGGGAGATGTTAGAGGCTTTGGTGACCTCTCCGTTGATAGTGACGAGACCCGCGTTGGCGAGTGCGTCGATGCTGAAGGCCCCTGCGATGCTGAAGGTTCCGTCGACACCGTTGACTGCATTGGTTGCAGAAATGACGAGTTCGGAATCCTCTCCAACGACGACGTTCCCGTTGTTGGTGAATTTCGAAGCGATGTTCATGGAGTAGTATGTGCTCGGGACCTCAGGGAGGGTGTAGTCGAGGGTGATGGTTCCGTTGTTGGTGACCTCGGATCCTCCCATGATGACGAATCCGCCGTTGCGATCGACAGCCTCAGAAGCTCCAGTAGGAGTGATGCTGGACTGGGATTTGGACTCGATGATTATGGCCCCGTTGTTCTCGATCTTCCCGGCGATCCCGCTGACGATGAGTTGGGCTCCGTCCTCGACGACGAACTTTATCCCCTCGGGGATGATCAGGGTTCCCTCGAATGTGAACACGGTCCCCTTGACGAGGGTGACGTCCCCTGTCGCAGTGATCACCTGGTTCTTGGTGAATGTTGTAGTGGTGTCGAAGGATCCGCTGATGGTACCCTCGGATGCGATGGCGGAGGAGTCGACGGTCCCAGTCCCGGTGACGTCCGCATCAGCGACGTTTGCCTTCTGACTGATCAATGCGATGGTTCCCTTGTTGTCGATGGCTCCGGAGACGGTTCCTCCGACTGCGAGGGTGGCCTTAGGATCGACAGTGAGCTTGCTACCTTGAGTGACCGTCAGAGATCCACCCTCAGCAACAGTGAGTTTTCCAACTACAGAAACACTGTTCCCAGCGCCGTTGTCGATGGTAACGGTGAGGCCTCCAGCAGTGGTCGTGGTCCCGGTGATAGTCGCACCGTCGATCTCGACATCCCCATTCGCAGTGATGGTGACCGCGGTAGTAGCGTTGATAGTACCGGAGAGAACAACGGATCCCTCGGAGAAGGTCAGTCCGTCAGTCCCGGCAACGAGGCCGTTCTCAGAAACAGTGGTCAGCTTCGCCTTCCCATCGTCTGCGATGTATCCGATCTTTCCGACGAACTTGTTACCTTCGACGAGTGTGAGAGAGGCATTCTCTCCGAGAATAAGGCCGTTGTCTCCACCGGTGATGGTAACATTCGCGTCCTTTGCGGCCTCGACAGTGGTCGCACCGCGAACGGTGGTCCCGTTGAAGGTCCATCCGGTAGCGGCCTTACTGTCAGCATTGATGTTCTGGAACTCGACGGTTCCGTCGGTGAACTTGGCAGCAGTCCCATTTGCAGTAGAGGTCCCACTGACTGCATTGTAGAGTCCGTTGTACAGCTCAGGAGAAACGATTTCCGAGTCGGTGAAGAGTGTGATCTCCGAAGCATTGATGGCGGCAGTCTGCCCAGCGATGTTGGAAGTAGTACTCTGTTTTGCATATACTCCGACAAAGCCGGTGGCGTTGATGTCGGAAGCGACAAGTTTCGCTCCATAGATGTTGATGTTCTCGACGTTAACATTGGCATCGTTCATGTTGAAGTATCCAGCGACGGAAGCGTTCCCGATATCCGCATTGACAACGGATTTTCCGCTGATATCGAAGTATGCGCACTGTACCCCACTGTTCCCGATGAAGTCGAGTGCGGAGGCTCCAGAAACCTTGAACACAGTGTTGTTCGCGGTCTGGACTGCGGAGTGTGCACCGTTCGCTTCGACGGTGACGTTGGAGGCATTCTTGATGTCGAAGACTACCCCTTGGGGGCTTTCGGCATTCATGTTGATGAATGTGGCAGTGGTGGTGTTGCCAGTAAGCTCGACATCGGCTTTATCAACAATAACACTGGACTGAGTGTTGCCAGAGTTGATGATGAACGAGACGTCGGTGGCGGCCGAGGTCAGCGTGAGCGTGTAGTTGGCCTTGGCGTCAGGATCGCTCTGAATCGTGAGTGTGTATCCAGCAAGATTAATCTGTTTCAGTGTTGTGACAGATACATCTGCTTTCAGATTCCAAGTTGTGTTAGCAGTCAGTTTGAGAATTCCATTGCTGGCACCATCAGTGATATCTGACGCAGTATCGACATCAACTGGTGTTGTATTCGCATCGCTGTCATCGGCAACTGCAGGTACAGCTGCGAAGACCGCGAACGCGATCGCCAGAACGGCGATAGCCGCGAGGAGTTTTGAGCGGCATAGCCCCCCCCCGTGACTTCCAATTTGGTTGTTTTCATGTGTATTCCTCCGGATTTCTCCGGTCAGGCACCTGAACTCTCATCCTCTCCGTACTCAGGTATACACAATGCCTGTCACCGCCCAACGGTCCATCGATATAAACCCTTGCGTGGCGGTTCCTCGGTGCGCGTATCAGGAAAACACCCTGTTCTCACGTCGGGGGACTTCCGCCATAGCGGGATCGCACACTTCGTAAGGCCTCCTGCGGATGCCTCCGTCAAAGGAAGGGACTGCATGTTTGCGATGTCTCCATGCATACACATGTCTGCATGCAGAAGCAACAGCGTGCCATCATGCAGGGACGACTCTGCCCTAGGGTCCTGTGACAGCTGTGGCATGCGGCCCTCCGGTGACCGATCACACCTACCGATTAAGATATTATCATCACATATTGCCATTAGCATCCTATGGAGTGTCTTTGAATTCGGAGGATATGCCTACAATCATCGTAGAATCATCACATATTCCGTGGATAATCATCGAAATCGTGGATTTTCACGTATATTTCTATGCATAAAACACACCATTAGCAGACTTTCTGAATGATAAACGGCGTTAAAAATTTCTATGAAAATGCAAGATTCAGACCATATTTTTATGTAAAAATGCATAAATTCAGCATGTTATTTTATAACCGAATCACACTCTGAGGCATATGTACAGAAGAGCGTACGGGGAGCTCATGGGATGGAAGGCCAGTCCTGACAGGAAGCCTCTCCTGTTGGAGGGTGTCCGTCAGTGCGGGAAGACGTTCCTGCTGAAGGAGTTCGGCAGGAAGGAGTTCGATTCCATGGTGTACGTGAACTTCGAGAGGACCGGCTCCGTCGGAGCCCTGTTTGAGGGTGACCTGGATCCCGAGGCGATCGTGCGCAACCTGGAGATCGTCCAGGGCAGGAGGATAGTGCCGGGGAGGACCCTGCTGATCCTGGACGAGATCCAGAGCGTCCCGTCCGCGCTGACCTCGCTGAAGTATTTCGCCGAGGAGATGCCGGAGCTGCACGTGGCATGTGCCGGGTCCCTCCTCGGGCTGATAACATCGAAACCCGACTCGTTCCCGGTCGGGAAGGTGGACCGCATACGCCTGTACCCAATGGACTTCCCAGAGTTCCTCCATGCCAACGGCGAGGGGGACCTTGCGAGATACATCATGGACAAGGGGGAGGACGACATCGTCCCCCAGCCGATCCATGACCGGTTGGAGCCGTACTTCCGGGAGTATTATCTGGTAGGGGGCATGCCTGGCGCGGTATCGTCGTGGGTCAAAAACCACAATATCTCCGCCGTGACCAGGATCCTGAAGAACATCGTCATGGACTACAGGGATGACTTCTCCAAGCATGCGGGTGACGAACTCCAGAACGTGACCCACATCTGGGACTCCATACCCTCGCAGATAGCCAGCGAGAGCAAGAAGTTCGTCTTCGGCCACGCGAAGCCGGGGGCCAGGGCAAAGGACCTGGAGAAGGCACTGACATGGCTGATTGACGCTGGCCTGGTCTACAAGGTGTGTCGTGTGCAGTCCCCCGCGGTCCCGTTGAGCGGCGTGTGCATGCCGACGAACTTCAAACTGTACATGGCCGATGTGGGCATCCTCAGGGTCATGTCCGGGAAGGGAGGGGAGGTCATGTCAGGAGGCACCGGGGACGACCATCTGTTCAGGGGTGCGCTGGCGGAGAACCATGTCCTGTGCCAGATGTTGTCCGGGGGTGCCGAGAGGGCATTCTACTGGAAGAAGAACGAATTGGAGGTGGACTTCCTGATCGACGGAAGGGATGGACCGGTCCCGGTGGAGGTGAAGGCCGAGATCAAGATCGATGCCAAGAGCCTGATGAGGTACATCTCCGATTACAATCCCGACCGTGCGTTCGTGGTGTCCATGAGGCGCGGAGGAGGGGACGCATATCGTCTGGTGCCGTTGTACTGTTCCGTGATGATACCGACGTACTGCGGTATTGAGGCCATCGGCGGACAGGATGTGCTGACGGACGTCGTCATCGGCCCGTATAGACGGAACTTCACCATAGGGGATTGGGCCGTCGACGGTTCCGGTTATGTCCTCACGATACCGCGCAGGAAGCACGGGATCGCCTCTCCCGGCACGGTGCAGGTGTTCGCCAGGGAGGGGGACCTGTTCAGGGAGGTGCAGGTGACGAAGATCGTGGATCTCGAGGGCAACGTCATGTTGGGTTCGAACGCGTCGTTCGACGGGTTCGTGTCAATCCTCTGAACCGATGACCGGGGGATACAGACCTCTCTGACATCCTCCAGAGATTATCCCTCGGTCCTCCCCTGGCATCTCCACTCCGTACGCCTCCATCACGTCCCTGACCTCGGACCTCAGCGGCCATCCCTTGGGGGACCTTCCCGCGATGACCGACTCCATCCTCCTTATCAGCGGGTGGTCGAACCTCCTCAGGACGTCCCTGTGCTTCAGATAGAATATCACCGCGAGGAGCCTGTCGTTCCAATCCTCCTCTATTTCTATGATATATAGGGAATGGACGAACGCGTCCGCCATGGTGAGCTCCCTGTCCGTCCTGCAGTAGTACGTCCTGCGGGTGACGAGCTCCACCCCATGGTCCCCGTAAACCGAGAACCCCGTCCTCGGGTCGCCCTCGTCCGTAGGGGACGAGTACACGACGAAGTCCCTCCCGCGGCGGTAGACGGTCACCGGATGGTCTATCCCGTCCACGGTCACCGAGTCGTACCTCTGCTGCTCCTCCAGGAACACCGCCAGGTCGGCCCATGCCCTGCGGTTCACGGTCAGTCCGCCGTCCGTGCGGACGAGGATCCCCCGTCCGGATGCCTCGGACGCCTTCCGTGACACCGTCACGCGGTTGAGCTCCAGCGCCCTCGCGACGTCCGTCACCGTGGATGGCGCGAGGAATCCCATCAGGACCGGTATGCCGCACCCCGACAGCAGGTCCACGAGCCCCGCGTCACCGGTCAGGACCTCCGCGAGCTTCCCGACATGTGCCCTCCTCTCGAGCGACACCCTCCCGCGGGACACGGACACCACGCCCTTCTCCCTGAGGGACCTGGCGATCCTGTACGCCCCGTTCCCGGTCATCCCGAGCTCCGATGCGACCTTCCCGACGGTGTCGCGGCCCGTTCCGACGGCATGGACGAACCTCAGCTCGCCTGCAGAATACATGTAGTCTAAATAGCAAATTCAATTTAAAGAATTTGCTGAATAGACTACACTCATGAAAAATGGTCCAAAATCAAGATGATATTGTTTTTTCACCAGAACATTCGGAACATCCATTTTTCACCATCACACATGATCTAAATTTTCATGTTTTTATACAATTATGAACAAAATACATCATCTATCCTCACACGTTCCTTCTTTCACCCCTCTCGCACACGCGTGACCTTTAATTAGGAGGCTCCGATACACAATGCATCAGCCTCAGGGCATGAGGGATTATCTTGAGCAGAATGCTGTACACAGTGGGCCCCGTTCACGTCGCGCCCGACACTCTCGAATCGATGACCAAGCCTATGATTACGCATCGCTCCGGCGAGTACAAGGAGCTCCACGCGAACATCGTGGAGAAGATCCGCAAGGCCCTCGACACCGACATGGACGTCTTCCTGGTCGCCGGGTCCGCCACCGTGTTCAACGAGGGTGCCATCAGGAACGCCGTGAACGAGAGGTGCCTCGGGATCACCAACGGTTCCTTCGGCAACAGGCTCATCGAGATCGCCGAGCTCAACGGGAAGGCCGTGGACAAGGTCCAGGTCCCCTGGGGCAAGGCCATGAAGCCCGAGGACATAGCCGGGAAGGTCGGCAAGGACATAGAGGCGGTCCACTGGGCGGCCAACGAGTCCTCCACGGGGGTGTTCAGCGACAGCGTGGCACTCTCCAAGGCGGTGTCCGAGCAGAACCCCGACGCCCTGAAGATCGTCGACGCCGTCACGGCCGCGTTCGCCATGGACATGAAGGTCAGGGACATGGATGCCGACGCCATCATATTCGGCACGCAGAAGGACCTGGGGCTGCCCCCGGGACTCGCCATCATGCTCTGCGGCGAGAGGATGCTCGAGAAGGCCAAGACCGTGAAGAACCGCGGTTTCTACACCGACCTGCTCAAGATCAAGAAGCAGAGCGACACCAACTACGCCCTGACCACGCCGCCCGTGTCCCTCATGTACGGGCTGGACTACCAGCTGGACAAGATGCTCAAGGAGGGCATGTCCAACCGCTATGCCAGGCACGCCGAGATGGCCGCCCTCATCGAGGACTGGGCCGACAGGAGGCTGGCAGGCGTGTTCCCCGAGGAGGGGTACCGTTCCAAGGCGCTCTCCGTCCTCAACAGGGGGGAGCTCGACTTCGATGCGTTCCACAAGAAGCTGAAGGCCAAGGGCTACGAGATCTCCAACGGATACGGGGAGGTCAAGGAGAAGACGTTCAGGATCGGCCACATGGGAGACGTGACGCCTGCGGGCATCAGGGAGCTCCTGGCCGCTTTCGATGAGATTTTGGAGGAGTGAACATGGTTGCAAAAGTACTGATTTCAGACCCGCTCTCCGAGGACGGGGTCAGGATCCTCAAGGACGCAGGATTCCAGGTTGATGAGAGGCCCGGGCTCTCCGAGGACGAGCTCTGCGGCATCATCGGCGATTACGACTGCCTCATTATCAGGTCTGGCACGAAGGCCACGAAGAAGGTCATCGACGCCGGGAAGAACCTGAGGGTCATCGGACGCGCAGGGGTCGGCGTGGACAACATCGACGTGCCCTACGCTACGGACAAGGGCATACTCGTCATGAACACGCCGTCGGCGAACATCCTGTCCGCCGCCGAGCACTCCTGCGCGATGCTGCTGGCACTTGCCAGGAACATCCCCTTCGCCCACGAGTCCATGCACAGGGGCGAGTGGAAGAGGTCCAAGTACACCGGCGTCGAGCTCAACGGGAAGGTCCTGGGGATCATCGGCGTCGGGCGCGTCGGAGGCGAGGTCGCCAAGCGCATGAAGGCGTTCAACATGACCATGATCGGGTACGACCCGTTCCTCCCGAAGGACGTCGCGGACTCCCTCGGGGTGAGGCTCACCACGCTGGAGGAAGTGATCTCCAAGTCCGACTTCATGACCATCCACACCCCGCTGCTGCCGGAGACCAGGAACATGATCTCCCTCCCGCAGTTCAAGATGATGAGGCCCAACGCGCGCATCGCCAACGTGGCGCGCGGCGGCATCGTCAATGAGGACGACCTCTACACCGCGCTGAAGGAGAAGATCATCGCGGGCGCCGCGTTCGACGTTTGGTGCGACGAGCCCCTGAACGACGACGAGAAGAAGCTCCTCGAGCTCGAGAACCTGGTCACCACGCCCCACCTCGGGGCGTCCACCGTGGAGGCCCAGGAGAGGGTCGCCATCGAGATCGCCGAGCACGTGGCGATGTACCTGAAGGACGACGTGGTCTCCAACGCCATCAACGCGCCCCGCGGCAAGCTGGACGCACAGACCGAGCCGTTCATGCCCCTGGCCGAGAGGATGGGGTCGCTCGTCCAGCAGATGGTTGGCAACAACCCCCTGGACAAGATCGAGATCGCGTACTGCGGAGGCCTCGCGGGCAAGCAGACCAAGCTCCTGACCGTCACCACGATCATTGGGTACCTCAGGAACATAATCGGGTCCGCCAACATCATCAACGCCCTCCCCGTCGCGAAGCAGAAGGGCATCGAGATCGCCGAGACCAGCAACGACACCGCAAAGGACTACTCCAGCATCATCGAGGTCAAGTTCACCTACGCCGGGAAGACCCGTGCGATCCGCGGTACCGTCATCGGGGGCATACCCAGGCTGGTCGGGGTGGACGCATTCTCCTTCGACATACCCATGAGCGGGGACATGATGTACGTCCGCTACAAGGACGAGCCCGGGGTCATCGGCATCGTCGGCAACATCATCGGCGACGCCGGCGTCAACATCGCCCAGATGACCGTCGGGAGGAGCGGGAAGTGCGCCATGATGTTCCTCACCGTGGACAGCAACATCCCCGAGGACGTCGTCGCCAAGGTCGCCGAGGCGGTCGGCACCGAGGACGTTAAGTTCCTGGACCTGGCGGAGTGATACCATGACGGTGATCACCATCCACAACCTGACGATGGCGATAAAGAACAGCATCGACAGCAGCTCCCGCGCGATGGAGGAGGAGGAGGCGTACGACCTCGCCCACAGGGTCCTGAACTTCTTCGGGTACGCGGACAGGATCATCGACAACATCCTGGAGCCCGAGGACAGGGACGCGTTCTACATGCTGGAGGACGCCGGCATCCTGACCACCGAGAGGGAGGAGACCACCCTGTACGACGGGAGGGAGTGGAGGATCCACTACTGGCTGTTCCGCAGGGAGAGGATCAATGAGCTCCTGCTCCAGGGCCCGAGGACGGCCGAGGCGGTCACCACCGCCGAGTTCAACTACGACGAGCTGCCCGATGACATCTGGCAGCGCGGATCAGAGAACTGATGGACGTATTCCCGTACGAGTACCGTCCCGGGCAGAGGGAGCTCGTCTCCTTCATGTCGGATGCCACTGCGGACGGGATGTGCCCCGTCGTCGAGGCGGGCACCGGGATGGGCAAAACCATATCCGCCCTGGCGGGGACGATCCCAACGGCCAGGGCGAGGGACCTCAGGATACTCTACCTCACGAGGACCAAGTCCCAGCAGGCCCAGGTCATCCGCGAGTGCGGGGCGATAGGCGACGTGATCTGCATAGCCCTCCAGGGCAGGTCCGCGTCATCGTGCCCGATGATGCGCGACGACCCTGACCTCAGGTCCGGCACCCCGGAGGAGATCTCCAAGCTCTGTTCGGAGTTCAAGAGGAAGACCGAGACCGGGTGCCACTGTCCGTACTACGCCAACCTGGAGGGCGCCGACAAGGAGCACTGGCTCTCCGTCCTGAGGGATCATCCGGACCCCGCGTCCTTCGCGGAGATATGCGAGGAGGCGACCGTCTGCCCCTACGAGCTGATGAAGCAGCTCCTCCCCCATGCGGACGTCATAGCCGCCTCGTACCCGTTCGCGTTCATCCCCCCGATACTCTCCAGGATGGAGGAGTGGCTCGGCATCACGAGGGACAGGATGATCCTCATCGCGGACGAGGCCCACAACCTGTCCGACTACCTCCGCGACACCCAGACCTACGAGTACTCGCTCAGGGCGATGGAGCTCGTGGACAGGGAGGCCAAGGAGCAGGGCGACCACGAGATACACGAGGGCCTCACGGTCACCGACATATCCGCCGTCCTGAAGGAGGTCCTGACATACGCCGTGAAGGAGTACCTGATCGACGATGACGGCATCCTCCCCCCGCACTTCGTGGAGGAGGAGCTGATGTCCCGCCTGGGGGTGACGTCCGTGGCCATCGACAGGATGGCCAGGGGCCTTCAGGACCTGGGCGACATCATAGAGGAGAGGAGGAAGCAGAGGAGGAAGCTCCCCCGCTCGTACATAGGCTCCATGGGAAGGTTCCTGGAGCTGTGGAGCTCCGGGTCGGAGAACTGCTCGGTGTCCCTTGTACTCGGGGGCGACAACCCGTGCTTCCAGTCGTACTGCATGGATCCCGCACCGGCCGCGACGCCGCTGAACGAGTGCTATTCGTCCGTCCTCATGTCCGGGACGCTCGACCCGATCGACGCGTTCGTCAAGGAGCTCGGCCTGGAGAGGGCGGTCCCGAGGCACTTCGACGGCGGGTTCCCGCCGGACAACCTCCTCACGCTTTACTCGGACAGGGTGTCCATGAGGTACGAGGAGAGGTTCCTGGAGGAGAATTACCGGAGCCTAATGTCACTGGTATGCGACTCGGTGAACGCCGTCAGGGTGAACACGGCGGTATTCTTCCCGTCGTTCGACGTGATGGACCGGATGATAGGTGACGGCCTGGAGTCCCGTCTGGGACGCGATGTCTACCACGAGCGCAGGGACATGCCCCAGAGCGAGCTCATGGAGACCTTCGACCGTTTCAAGACGTCCGAGGGCAGCGTCCTGTTCTGCGTCACCGGCGGGAGGATATCCGAGGGGCTGGACTTCCCCGACAAGGCCCTCGAGATGGCTGTCCTCATCGGGATCCCGTATCCGAAGCCCACCGCGAAGCTGAGGGCGATGACCCGCTACTACGACATGAGGTTCGGGGACGGGAGGGCGTACGTCGCGACCATCCCCGCCACGAGGAAGATGAGGCAGTCGATAGGGCGCCTCATACGTTCGGAGACCGACCGCGGGGTGGCGGTTCTCCTGGACCGCAGGGTGTCCAACCTGAGGCTGGGTGCGATGCTGTGCTACGACATCCCTGCGGCGGTCAGGGCGTTCTTCGATATCGCGGAGCGATCCGGCCGATCTGTTTCGTTTTCCGAATAACGCATTCTGTGTATTGTCCAGAACACCATATGCATCAGGAACGTTACCGTGTTGAACGGTATCATTTCGTACAGGATCACCATGAGCCAGATTCCGCATCTCATTCTGTCCGATACCGGTGGGCGCATCCTCTCAGCATGTCCATGCCTCCGGAAAGCGCAACTATGATGGCAGTGAATATCGCCAGGATGGATGCCGTCTTTGAGTAATCGTCATTGAAGCATGTTCGATTCAAACGCTGGAATCATGTCGCATACGACGAGATATGTGAGAATTTGTAAATATTTTGTAATCAAACTTACAAAACTATTGATTTCTAAAAGTTTTGTAAGTTAACTTACAATTTTATATCTTCATTCTATTTAGGGGTCATGGAGAGAAGGGAGGTCATACGCAGGGGCTATCTCAGAAGGCTGGCCATGGGCAGGGACGATACCGATGTGGTGAAGATTGTGACCGGTATGCGCCGTTGCGGTAAGTCGACCCTTATGAGGCAGTATATGGACGTCCTTCACAATGATGGTGTTCCGGACGAGAACATCGTCTACGCGAACTTCGAGTCCGCAGCATTCAGGAGCATCGAAGACAGCGATGACCTGGACAGCTGGCTCTCCGATATCATCCCTCGGGTCGGAAGGACGTATGTCCTTCTGGACGAGATCCAGGCCGTGAGAGGCTGGGAACGCTCGATCAATGCGCTCCTTGTGGACAGGGACGTGGACATATACATCACAGGCTCCAATGCATACCTGCTCTCCTCTGACTTGTCGACATACCTGTCCGGACGTTATGTGGAGGTCCCGATGCTCCCGCTCTCCTTCCGCGAGTTCCTCGAACTGAATCCGGCGGACGAGGACACGGACCGTTACGGGAGGCTGATCCAGTACATCTGGACGGGTTCCCTTCCGATGGTTGATCTGGACCGTGATTCGGAATATACGACCGATCTCCTGTTCGGGGTGTATTCCACCGTTGTGAACAAGGACCTCCAGACGCATCTCAACGTGAAGGACCAGGTACGCTTCGAGAGCATAGTCCGGTTCGTGATGTCCAACATAGGGAACACCACCAGCAGCAACAGCATATCGAAGGCGACGGGGACATCCACTGCCACGGTCAGGAGATACCTCAGGGGACTGGAGGATGCGTTCCTGATACACAAGGTGTACCGTTACGACATCCGTGGCAAGAGGCTCATGAAGACCCAGGAGAAGTACTACGTCACTGACACGGGCATCAGGAACACCGTCCTGGGGTCCGCCGCTGGTGATGATCTGAGCCGCCAGATCGAGAACCTAGTGTATCTGGAGCTGAAGCGGAGGGGCTATAGGGTGGACATAGGATGCTACAGGGATCGCGAGGTGGATTTCACCGCATGGAGGGATGGCAGCGTGGAGTACTTCCAGGTCACGCAGACGATGCTGTCGGAGGAGACGTACGAACGCGAGACCCGCTCTCTCCTGGAGATGGGGGACAACTTCCCGAAGACGATCCTCTCCCTCGACCCGTTCGTCAGGCCTCTCGGTAACGGATTGAACCATAGGAACATCGTGGATTGGCTCCTGGACGATCCGACGGACCGTCGATTCCGACCTCAACCATTATAACGATGACTCAGAATCCGTCGCTCATGGAAATTCAGGTCGACGAGGATGTCAGGCAGATGATCACATCCCAGGGACGTGATTACAGGGTCTGCACCGCGTGCGCCGGACCCGCGCTCGTTCCGATCACGATAAAAGGGCCGAAACAGTCGGACATAAAGATTCCTGTAGGCGATAACACGCTCTACATATCCCGCGTCCAGGCACCGTACATAGGCCGTGTGACCATGGACATGCTGTACGACAGCGACGAGATAGACGCCTGTCCTGCATTCTACGTCAGACGCCGTTACTGAACCAGATAGGCGGCGTCGGCGGAGGCTCTCGCGAGAGCGTCGATGTCCACCGTCTCCGACATGGAGACGACCTTCTCCGGCTTGGCCTCCGTTATGGGCCTCACGGGGACGATTGAACAGCCGTGGCCGGGGCGGATCGAGACATCGTACGTCTCGATCTCCTTCGCTATGGCCTCGATCTCGATCTTGTCATACCCGATCAGGGGTCTGGCCACGGGGAAGTCCAGGCCTATGTTCTCGGAGCGGATGTTCCTGAGCGTCTGGGACGCCACCTGTCCGAGGGAGTCTCCCATGACGATCCCGGAGCAGCCCAGTTTCTTCCCGAGCTCCCTCGCGGTCCTCTGCATGACGCGTTTGCACATGACGCACTGGTAGTTGTAATCGCACCTGTCGTGTATGGCGGTCTGCGAGTCCCCATGGGGGGCGAACCAGAGGGGCAGCTCCTGCCCGGTCGCTTCACGAAGGATCCTGGCTATCTCCATGACGTCCTTCCTCTGGACCTCGTCGGAATAGGGCGTGTTGTCCATGTGGAGAAGGACCACCTCCGCGCCTGCCTGGCACATGCGATACGCCGCAACGGGGGAGTCTATCCCGCCGGACAGCAGTGCGATCAGCTTCATTGGAGCTTCACGTCGCCGTAGTCGTCCGCCAGCTTCCTGGGCATGGCGTACCTGCACTCGGGGCAGAACAGCCCGTCGCCGTTCTTGGAGACGACCATCTCGGTCTTGCACTTCGAGCACAGCGCCCTGATGCATCCGAGGTGCTGGTCCTTGGTGGTCAGCTGGAGCGAGGGCTTGGTCTCGGTGACGACCGCGCGTATGAAGTCTCCCTTGCGGAGCTCCCTGTCCACGTCGTCGGTGTACTTGGGGGATATCTTGGAGACGTGTATGGTCGCATACGTCTCCCCGCCGACGGTCTTGTCGGACCCTTCCTTGGCGATGACGTCCGCGGTGGCCATGGTCTTCCTGATGTCGGCCACCACAGCGTACACGACATCCCCTTTCTTCAGGATGTTGGGGGGGTTGGGGGACTGCACGGATGCGGTGCAGTCGTTGTCGTCCAGGGTCAGGTATCCGACCTGGGACGCGTAGACGGTGCCGTTCTCGGCAAAAGTCCCCTCGCCTGCGGCATACTCCTCCTCTATGGCGACCTCGTCGCCGGGCATAACGAATATCGATGAAGTCATTGGGAATCACCTGATGCCGACCGCCACGACTTCGACGGTCTGTTTCATCTTGGTATGGAACGAGAATAGATGCGGGATTTCGTACTTATAGGTTCTATGCCAGAACACGGACCTTCCGTGCTTGTTGCAGAAGTCCTCCACGAAGCCGAGGGTGTTGGCCATGTGTATGGAGTAGACACAGTCCGACAGCGTCAGGGCCTTCTCGAGGAAGGGGCGGTCCGCGTGGCCTTTCTGACATCCGAACGGGGGGTTCATGACCACGGTGTCGGCGCCCTCGTCGACGTCGCGTATGTCCGACAGGTTGAACGAGATGTCCGCGCCCTGCGCCTCCGCGTTGACCCGTGCGATGGCCAGCGCCTTCTCGGACACATCGTATCCGACGACCATCCCCGCATCCATGAGCCAGGCGCCTATCGAGAGCATCCCCGTGCCGCATCCGAGGTCCATGACCTTCAACCCCTCGATGTCGCCGTTGCGGTACGCCTCGAACAGTATGTCCGCGGCCATGACCGCCGGGGTCATGTACTGTTCCATCGAGGCGTCCGGATCGCTGAACGGAAGCACCGACTGGAGGCGCATCTCTAGCTCCCTCTTTCTCATCGTCCACCGTAAGGGCACCCTTGGATTTATCACACGCGTTCGTCACCGTCCGATCCGCATGTCGGGGATCCCCTCGAGAGCATCCGTTGCCCGCAAGCCGTGATGGCCACCCGATGGCAACCAAACTTGCGGGCCTTATCAGGATGTTACGATATAGCATTTCATTTTATTTAATCAATAGCCTAAATTGGCAGAGAACAGACCGGGTTTGGAACAGGTCGTTCAGGATGGCATTATCTGGCGCGCATGTCAACAGCATAGGGTCCTGTGCCGGGGAATGCACACGTCTGAAACCTGCTACGATTTCCGTAGAATATCAACGAATATCACAGCGGAACCAGGGATAATTTAACTAGAGGCATCGGATTGATGGCACGCATACATGGGTATGCACCTCGCGAGAGGGGGTATACTTTGGCCAAGATCAAAAGAGCAATCATGAGCGTCTCCGACAAGACCGGAATCGTCGATTTTGCGAAGGCGCTGTCTTCTATGGGCGTGGAGCTGATCTCCACGGGTGGCACGTTCAAGGTCCTGAAAGAGGCGGGGATCCCCGTCACGGAGGTGTCCGAGGTCACCGGATTCCCCGAGATGCTCGAGGGGCGCGTGAAGACCCTCCATCCGAAGATCCATGCGGGCATCCTCGCTCGCAGGGACGTCAAGGAGCACATGGACGCAATCGCGGACAAGGGCATCCAGACCATCGACATGGTCGTCATCAACCTCTATCCGTTCAAGCAGACCGTCCTCAAGGAGGGCGTCTCCTTCGATGAGATCGTGGAGAACATAGACATCGGTGGGCCCAGCATGATCCGCGCCGCCGCCAAGAACTACAAGGACGTCGCGGTCGTCACCAAGCCCTGCCAGTACGAGGACATCGTGAGGCAGCTCCAGGAGGGCGGCGAGCTCTCCCTGGAGACGCACCAGAGGCTCATGGCGGAGGCGTTCGTACTCACCGCCAACTATGACAGCATGATCGCCGCCCAGATGAGCGAGCGCTTCGTCGACGGATTCCCCGATTCGTTCCCCATCCCCTCCGAGAAGGTCGAGGACCTCAGGTACGGGGAGAACCCCAACCAGAAGGCCGCGTTCTACAGGGACCCGTTCACCCCCGGCGTCACCGTCGCTCGTGCGGAGCTCCTCCAGCACGGGAAGCAGCTGTCCTACAACAACATCCTGGACCTGGACAAGGCCATGGACATCTGCATGGACTTCGAGAGGCCCACCGCGGTCGTCATGAAGCACACCAACCCCTGCGGTCTCGCGTCCGCCGACACCATCGACGAGGCTTTCCTGACCGCGTACAACGTGGACCCGCTATCCGCGTTCGGATGCGTCATCTGCCTCAACAGGCCGTGCACCGTCGCCACCGCGACGGAGATATCCCAGCACTTCGTCGAGGCGGTCATCTGCCCCGACTACGAGGAAGGCGCCGTGGAGATCATGGAGGTCAAGAAGAACATCCGTCTCCTGAGGACCAACTGCCCCATCGGACCCTCCAATAGGGTCAGGGAGATGAAGGTCAAGAAGGTCCAGGGCGGAATGCTCGTCCAGACCGACGAGGACGTTCCCATAGACCCCAAGAACCTCAAGGTCGTCACCGAGCGTGCGCCGACGGAGGACGAGATCCACTCGCTCCTGTTCGCATGGAAGCTCGCGAAGCACGTGACATCCAATGCCGTCGTGTACGTGAGGGGCGAGCGCGCCGTCGGTATCGGGGCAGGGCAGATGAGCCGCGTGGACTCCGCAAAGATCGCCACGATGAAGGCCAACGAGCCCACCGAGGGCTGCGTCATGGCCTCCGATGCGTTCTTCCCGTTCAGGGATGGGGTCGACGAGGCCGCCAAGGCCGGAGTGACCGCCATCATACAGCCCGGAGGAAGCATAAGGGACCAGGAGGTCATCGATTCGGCCAACGAGCACGGCATGGCGATGGTCTTCACCGGATGCCGCGTGTTCAGGCACGGATGAAACTCCAAGAGGGCCCTTCGGGGCCCTCTATACCTTGATAAAGATTAACAATTTATTGATAGTCGATAATTTTATAACAGTCCCGGGTCTGACACCCCTCATATGAATGCGAAAGACCTGCTGAAGAGCAGCGCCTTCATGATGATGATGGCACTGGTCGTCGCGCTCATCACGAACTTCGCCGGGGCGTTTCCCGGCGAGGTCCTGGATGCCGATGCCCGCTCCAACCTCACGGTGCTGTTCCTCGCGATAATGCTGACGGTCTCCCTGTCCCGGGTGCCCTTCAAGAACCTCAACCCCGTCACCAACTGGAGGTCCGTCCTCAGGGCGGTGTTCCTCGGCATGGTGATCTCGTCGCTGATCCCGCTGATCGGGTACTATCTGCTCAAGGACACGGAGTTCGGGGCCCAGGCCATGGGGCTCATCTTCATAGCCGCCACGCCGTTCGCCGCGTCCGTCGTGCCTCTCTCGTACGTCCTGAACGGGGACATGGAGCACGCTGCCAGGGGGACCATCCTGGTCTACGTCCTGTCCCTCGCATGGATCCCGTTCATCGTCTGGCTCACTCTCGGCGAGATCGTGGACATGAAGTCCGTCTTCATCACCGTGATCGAGATCATCGGGATCCCGCTGGTGCTCTCCAGGCTCCTGACCCGCTTCAAGTTCGACAAGGACATGATGGCGATCTTCCTGAACTGCTGCATCTTCATACTCGTCTGGCTCTCCGTGGGGTCGACCAATTTCGCAGGGGATGTCTGGATCTTCGTGGCGTTCCTCATCATCGCGGCACTGCGCTCGTTCTTCCTCGGGAACGTTCTGGAGGTCGTCGAGAAGAAGGCGGAGATCCACTGGTCCCAGAGGGTCACCGACATCCTGATGACCTCGTACAAGAACAAGGGCATCGCCATCGCGACATGCATGGCCGTCCTCGGGCCCACGGGGCTCGCCCCTCTGGCGATGGTCGCGATAGCCACATCCATCATCGTGGAGATCAGCTGGGTGGCGTTCATGGACTCCGTCCTGTTCAGCAGGAAGAGGATGGAGCGCGAGCTGTCCGCGGAACGGCAGTGAATCCTTTGCGGGGGATGCCCCGCATCAAACCTCTTCCGATCTTTCATCATCCTCGATGTACTCGAGGATGTCCCCGGGCTGGCAGTCCAGCGCCTTGCAGATCCCGTTCAGGGTGGAGAACCTTATGGCGGCGATCTTCCCCGTCTTGATGTTGGACAGGTTCACGTTGGATATGCCGACCTTCTCCGCGAGCTCGTTGAGCTTCATCTTGCGGTCGGCCATTACCCTGTCCAAACGAAGGATGATCGTCATGTTACCTCACAGCGTATGGTCCGCATCCGTCTGAAGGATCGCACCGTAGCGGAACACCAGTGCGAGGCAGTACATCACGACGCTTATCAGCAGCGATCCGAAGAAAAGGAACAGGACCGCTGAGATCTCCCCTCCTGAGACGATCTGTATGGCGGGCATGACGACGGCTCCTGCGAGGTAGCACCAGGACATGGCCTTCAGGAGCTGGACGTTGGAGTCCACGAAGGGGCTGTGCTCCTTCTGGATCGAGTTCATCAACCTTCTTACGATCGCGACGGTCAGGAATCCGAGCACCAGGAGGACCATGAGCTGGATGAACAGCGGGGCGGTCATCGCAGGGTCGCCGGTGATCGTCTCGGTCCATACGTTCAGCTGATCCTGGACGCTGTCTGAGAGGAACGACCCGATCCCGAACGCCACGCTCACGAGTATCATGGCAGCGAGTACGATCTCGCCCACGAGCATGACCTTGGAGGCGTAGAAGCATACCTTCTTCAGTGTGTGGAGGTCGCCCTTCATGATAGTCGATAATAAAATTCCGACTTAACTGTTCCGACGGTCCGCTGTCGGCTATGCTGGGTACAGTGAATTGTCCTATAATATCATACATAAACGAATGATGGTTATAAAGACCTTCATATATACAGTTCATAGTCATTATAAAATGTTATATGGAGTTATGATTGTTTATAGATTATCGATTCAATCCGTATGGTTGGGGATCTCTGTATGATTGCGGACCATCCTCCAACTTCGGATACGGTGATCGTCCTGTCTTCGAGAAGATTACAATCGAGTGCCAATCTGAATGACTTTTACGAAATCAAAGATGTCTGATTGGTTTACGAGTCGTGCCGATATACAGCCTCATATCGGCACGATCAGTGTTTCATTCCTTGTTGAGCTCTTTCGCGGTCTCTTCGAGCTCGACGGGGATGATGGGCTGTCCTGCGGCCTTTCTGGTCATGTGGCCTCCGGGGCCTCCGCGTGCGACACGGGCCTTTTCGAGGCACTCGATGTCGTCGCATACGAATGCGGCGTAGACGATGTTCTTGCAGGGCTTGCCGCAGAACTCGCAGGTGTAGTCCTCCATGTTCAATGCCATGAGTCCGAAATCCCGTTTATCTGATTTTAGAGTTAGGGTCCTATAGCAATAATATGGATTGTAACGATGTACCAAAGTCAATAATCTCGGGAGAGTCAGAACATTAGCACCATATCCTGCTTACACAGGGGATCTTGATATCGAGCTGAACTTTGTTTTCTCTGACAGGGATGCGATGCAGGATCCGACTATTGGACGGGGAGTACAGTTTGACTGCGATGCAATACCATGATCCATCAGAACTTCAATTTAACAATAGGTGTCGATAAATCCAATAATGGTTCAAGGTATCATGTCTGATAGCACTTCATGGAATCCTTATCAACGGTTGTGCGGCTTCTCTTTCGAAGGTGAAGATGATGGCAACAGAGTCATTCTTTGAGGATCTGGTCATAGGCACGCCCGAAGCTATTGCTGATCTAGAAACGTTCGCACAGAGGGGTGCTATATTGGAGCATAGTGGTAGGCAGGAATATCGGTCCCAGCAGACGATGTTCGCAGGGTTTATGCTGCGAAGAAAGATCCTCAGTGATGGCTTGGACACCTGTCAGTTTACCAAATCGTACATATAGTCAAGAATAGGAAAGGAACTTTGAATCAGACGATGGTCTTTGTCTGACCATCGATCCCTCCTCGGACTGCCGGTCACGTGTTGTTGCCGCTCTCTCAGGCGGGTCAGTTCACGTCCATGCTGAACATGGACGCCTTCGCAGAATGCGTGAGGCTTCCCAGGGATACGATGTCCGCCTTTCCGACGTAGTCCGCGATGGTGTCCACCGTGACTCCGCCGGATGCCTCGACGAGGGTCCTGTCGTTTATCCTCTTGACGGCGTCCCGGATCTCCCCCGTGAGCTGCGGTCCGCAGTTGTCGGCCATGATTATGTCCGCGCCCATCTCCGCCGCCAGGACCGCATCTTCCATGTTCTCGACCTCGATCTCCACCTTCACGGAGAACGAGGCCTTCCTGACCTTCTCCATTGCCGGACGGACCCCTCCGCAGGCCTTGATGTGGTTGTCCTTGATCATTATCATGGAGTCCAGCGCCATGCGGTGGGTGTCGCCGCCGGCTATCCTCACGGCCTCCTTCTCGAAGTCCCCGAACCCCGGGGTCGTCTTCCTGGTGGCGGCCACCGTGATCCTCCCGCCGACCCTCTCGATCGCCTCCGCGGTGAGCGTGGCTATGCCGCTCATCCTCATGAGTATGTTCAGCACGGTGCGTTCGGAGGAGATTATCGCGGGGAGGGGCCCGGATATCGAGGCCACCCTCGTCCCCGCCCTCGCGCGGTCGCCGTCCTTCACCAGGGCGGTCATGGATATGCCGACGGAGTCCAACAGGTCGTCTATGACCGAGATCCCGGCGATCACCGTGTCCTGCTCGCACGTGATGTACGCGGAGCCGTCGGTGTCCGGGACGGTCAGCTCGGTGGTGATGTCACCGCGCCCGATGTCGGCCTTCAGGAATCCGTCGGCCCTCATGGTCACACGTCCAGCTCGAACTCCTCGCCGGTCATCGGGAGGATGACGTTGTAGTCCGTCAGGTCGGGGAGGAACTTCTCCCTGCCGTCCGAGTGCATGAAGATGACGTTGTCGGGGTCGCAGGCCTTGATGAAGTCGAGGATCTGGTCGTGGTCGGCGTGGGCGGAGAAGTCGTACTTCTGGAGCTCGCATGCGACCTTGCAGACCTCGCCGTCGATGGTGACGCAGCCCTGGTCCATGAGCATCCTGCCGTTGGTGTCCTCTGCCTGGTATCCCACGAGGAGGATCGCGCTCTTGGGGTCGTTCTTTATCTTGTTGAGGTACCTGATCACGGGGCCTCCGTCGAGCATGCCGCCGGTGGTCACGATGATCTGGCCCTTCATGGCCGCCTCTCTGCTGCCGGGTCTCCTGACCTCGTTGAACTTCTTCCTGGCGCTCCTGAGCTGCCTCTCGTCCCTGAGGTACTCGGGGTAGTCGAGGAACAGGCGGGTGACGGACCTTCCCATGCCGTCGACCCACATCTCGTAGTCCAGGTCCTTCAGGAGCATCATGATCTCCTGGGTCCTTCCGACCGCGAAACAGGGGACGAGCACGGTGCCTCCGCGGTCGATGACCTCCTCCACCTTCGCGAGGAAATCCCTCTCGGTGTTCTTCCTAGGAGGGTGGTTGCGGTCGCAGTACGTCCCCTCGATGAAGAGGTTGTGGCAGTCCTTGGGCTTGGCGCCCTTGACCAGCCTCTGGGCCTCCGTGTGGATGTCTCCGGAGTAGATCGTGTTGACGTCGCGGCTGAATTCGAACATCGCCGCTCCGGGGACATGTCCCGCATCGAGCATCCCGACGTCCACGTGGTTGATGGTGATCTCGTCGCCGTAGGTCATGGGGACCACGCACTGCATGGTCCTCTCGATGTCGTCACCGGAGTACGGCTGGACGTAGTCCTCGGCCTTCGCGATCTTGAGGGTGTCCTTCATCATCAGCTCCGCGACCTCGGCGGAGAGGGGGGTGGTGAACACCTCGCATCTGTCCCTCCCGACGACCTGGGGGACCATCCCGCAGTGGTCCAGGTGGCAGTGGGTGAGGAACAGGTGATCGATCTTGGGTGCAGGCAGGGGGAACTCAGGAGGTTTGGTGGGGCTGAGTCCATACTCGACGAGTATCCTCATCCCGTCCCCTTCCATGGTCATTCCCATGCGGCCGACCATGTCAGCGCCGCCCAGAAACTTGAATTTCATTTTCATTGCTTAGGCTCCTTTTCGTGCTGCCTTCCCTGGTCGGGAAGGCCGATATGTGAAGGGGGCACGCCCCCGTCGACCGTGATGTGACACAGGACCTCACGTCCCGTATTATAAGGATAAGAAGGGAATAACACGCGCTATTATTTTAACGTGAGCTTTAAAACCGTGGCAGAGACAGATGGTCATACGACAATAAATTGTCTGAACTGCATTTCTGAGGCCTTTCGGGGTAGCCAGTGCTTCGGAGGCTGGCTATTGTGTCATTTCGGAAGTGCCAACACCATTAAATGGAAAGCTTACGTTCCCTGACTCATGGGAGCGCTCGACAAAAGAATATTCAGCGGTGTGGCTATCGTAGCCGCGCTGCTGTTCGTCGTGTCGGCCGTCATGCTCTTCATCAGCGACGCAGAGCTGACCGCCGATGACAATTCCACCGCATTGTACATTTTGACTGTCGCAGGAATACTGGCTATCGTCTATTCCGCACCCACCATCATAAATGGCGAGAGCTTCGTCAGGAAGATCTCGAGCATACTTGTCGCCATCACCGGCGTCCTTTTCATAGCAACCGCGTTCTCCGGCAGCAGCGCTCCCACTGTGATTGCAGCTGCAGGCATCGTGGCCGGTCTCGCGCTGGTCGCGGACATGCTGGCCCTCTGGGTCAGTCGCATCTACGGGGCCATGTATGTCTCCGCCATCCTTGCGGCCGTCGACCTCGTCATGGGCGTCATGTGTCTCATCAAGGGATACGACGGCACGTTCGTCCTCGGACTCCTCGTGGCGTTCGCCGCGTGGCTCGCCATCGGCACCTGGATCGCACTCTTCGTGAAGACCGATTCCGCGCCCAAGACCCGCGAGGTCATCGAGGCTGCCACCTCCAGCAAGAAGGAGAAGCCCCAGGCCCAGAACAAGAAGGCCACTCCCAAGGCGAAGAAGGTCGAGCCCAAGAAGGAGGATACCCCCGCAGAGGAGCCCAAGGCCCCCGTGGAGGAGATGAAGGAGGAGCCCAAGAAGGTCAGGACCGTCGAGCTCCCGAAGACCCCCAAGACCCAGGAGGCCATCCAGAAGACCCAGGAGCCCAAGAGGGAGGAGTCTGCGCCCAAGCAGGAGCAGAAGGCCCCCTCCAAGGCGATGGGAGACTTCATGAGCAAACTCATGAACTCCAAGGATGCCAACGAGGTGACCAAGCAGACCGATTCGCCAAAGCAGGTCGAGACCCCCGTGGTGAAGGTCGAGGAGCCCAAGAAGGAGGATACCCCCGCAGAGGAGCCCAAGGCCCCCGTGGAGGAACCTGCCGAGGCTCCCGCAGAGGACGTTCCCGAGGTCCCCGAGGTCACCGTTCCGGACGAGCCCTACGAGTCCGTGATCGCGGCACCCGTCGAGCCCAAGAAGGAGATCAGCGAGTTCCACACGGCCGAGCCCGACTGGGGCCTGGTGTCGAAGGACTCCTCCGTCTCCCCGAAGGAGGCCCGCAAGGATGCGCTGGTCGAGAAGGCAGAGGAGCCCAAGAAGGAGGAGACCCCCGCAGAGGAGCCCAAGGCCCCCGTGGAGGAACCTGCCGAGGCTCCCGCAGAGGACGTTCCCGAGGTCCCCGAGGTCACCGTTCCGGACGAGCCCTACGAGTCCGTGATCGCGGCACCCGTCGAGCCCAAGAAGGAGATCAGCGAGTTCCACACGGCCGAGCCCGACTGGGGCCTGGTGTCGAAGGACTCCTCCGTCTCCCCGAAGGAGGCCCGCAAGGATGCGCTGGTCGAGAAGGCAGAGGAGCCCAAGAAGGAGGAGACCCCCGCAGAGGAGCCCAAGGCCCCCGTGGAGGAACCTGCCGAGGCTCCCGCAGAGGAGCCCAAGGTCGAGGAGCCGGTCGCAGAGGATGTCCCCGTGGCACCCGTCGCGACCCCCGTGTCGGTGCCCGACGAGCCCTACGAGTCCGTGATCTCCGAGCAGATCCAGACCAGGGACGATGAGGAGAAGCCCGCAGAGCCAGAGCCCGACTGGGGAAAGGTCACCGAGGACTCCATGGCATCCTCCGATCCCGAGGAGGGAGAGGACGATCTCTACACGGACAACTCCCCCGAGGCCCGTGTCAGGAGGGCTGCGTGGAACAAGAACCTCAGGTGCAGGAGGGGCTACGGCCCCCACAACATCCCCGTCGCCTTCGTCAAGGCGAAGGTCGCCGTCTACGTGGACGAGCCCGGAGCGGACACGTCCGTCGACGAAGAGCTTCGTGCGGAGGGATGGGAGGTCCTCAGGTTCAACGCCGCGGACGTCACGGACGGGAAGGACGAGTGCGAGAAGATCTGCGCGGTCGTCAAGCCCAGGACCAAGACCACCAAGAAGAAGTCCAAGAAGTGAAAAGGACGGGGCACGACCCCGTCCCAACCCTTTTCCAAACACCCTTCGGCCATTTTACTAACGCGTCCTTATAAGCGAAGGGCGGACAACTTTAATACCGCCATTCGATGCCTGTGCCATAGAGGCTGAAAATATGTTTTGCCCGTCATGTGGTTCGATGATGTTCCCCCGCGGGGGCAAGTACGTCTGCGACAAGTGCGGCTCCGAGAAGGAGCTGGGAAAGAAGGCCGAGGTCATAAAGACCGATTCGAAGGACAAGATCACCACGGTGATAGAGGAGGACACCGCCACCCTGCCCAAGACCCGCGTCCTCTGCTCCGAGTGCGGACACACCGAGGCTTTCTTCGTCATCAGACAGACCAGGGCCGCGGATGAACCTGAGACCAGGATCTACCGCTGCTGCAAGTGCAACCACACCTGGAGGGAGTACTGAGGATGTTCAAGGCGGACCTCAAATCCGACACCCTGAAGGGTCTCGTCAACATCATCTCCACCCTGATCGACGAAGTGAAGTTCACGATCACGCCCGAGGGGATGACCCTCAAGGCCGTGGACGCCGCTCACGTGGCGATGATCGAGATGGAGATCGGCAAGGATGCCTTCGAGTCATATGAGGCGGAGGCCTGCGAGATCGGCCTCGACCTGGACAAGGTCAAGAGCGTCCTGAAGCTCGCATCCTCCGGCGACATCATCAGGATGGAGCAGGACGACACCCACGGCAGGCTCGTGTTCAAGGTCGGAAACATCACCAGGCGCATGAACCTGGTCGACACCGCGAGCATGAACGACCCCAAGGTACCGCAGCTCTCTCTGGCCACCGACATCAGCCTCATGGTGGACGAGCTGCAGAAAGGGATCCGCGCCGCGGAGTCCATATCAGACCACATCACGCTAAGGGCGGGATCCGACTATTTCGAGCTGTCCTGCGAGGGGGACACGGACTCCGTGTCCCTCAGGCTCGAGGGCGAGTCCATCGTCTCGATCAATGCGGACGCGGAGGTCCAGAGCATGTTCCCTCTGGACTACTTCTCGAACATCACCAAGGCCATCCCATCCGGGACCGTCGTGAGGGTCGAGCTGGACAGCGATTATCCCGTGAAGCTCGTCTTCGCCCTTGCCGACGGCAAGGCGAAGGTCAATTACCTCCTCGCACCCAGGATAGAGAGCGATTGAACATGACCGTCACCGACGTGAACGAACTCAGGCGCATAGCCAACCACCTAAGGCTCGACGTCATCGACATGACCTCGGCCGCAGGATCCGGACACCCCGGAGGCTCCCTGTCGTCCGCAGACCTCATGGCGGCGCTGTACTTCGGGGGCGGGATGAACCACGACCCCTCGAACCCCGCGTGGGAGGACAGGGACCGCTTCGTGCTCTCCAAGGGGCACGTCGCACCCATCCTGTACGCCGCGCTCGCGGAGTCGGGGTACTTCCCCCGCGAGGAGCTCCTGTCCCTGCGCAAGCTCGGGACGAGGCTCCAGGGCCATCCTGTCCGCGGGAAGGTCCCCGGGGTGGAGATGTCCACCGGGTCGCTCGGCCAGGGGCTGAGCATGGCGTGCGGCATCGCCCTCGCCGGGAAGATGGACTGCAAGGATTACCGTACGTTCTGTCTCCTAGGGGACGGGGAGCTGCAGGAGGGCCAGAACTGGGAGGCCGCGATGTTCGCGCGCCAGTACGGACTCTCCAGGCTCATCGCCATCGTGGACAGGAACCGTCTCCAGATCACGGGGGACACCGAGGACGCGGTCGGACTGGACCCGTTGCCCGAGAAGTGGCAGTCCTTCGGATGGAACGTCATCGTCATAGACGGTCACGACATCCCGATGATCCTGGAGGCGGTCTCGAAGGCTTCCGAGTCATCCGAGAGGCCCACGGCCATAATCATGAACACGGTCAAGGGGAAGGGCGTCTCCTTCATGGAGAACAACGCGTCCTTCCACGGGAAGGCCGCCAACCGCGACGAGCACGAGCAGGCCGTCAGGGAGCTCCAGGAGGGGATGGAATGACCGACAGGATCCCACAGCGCAACTACTACGGAAAGGCACTGGCGGAGCTCGCCAGGGACGACCCGCGCGTGGTCGTCATGGATGCGGACCTCGCAGGTTCGACGAAGACCTCCGACTTCCAGAAGGCATGTCCTGAGAGGTTCGTCGAGGTCGGCATAGCGGAACAGAACATGATCGGCATCGCGTCCGGTCTGGCAGCGTCCGGCAAGGTCGTCTTCGCATCCACATTCGGCATATTCGCGACCGGCAGGTGCTGGGAGCAGATCAGGCTCGCCGTCGCATATCCGAGGCTCAACGTGAAGATATGCGCCACCCACTGCGGCATAACCGTGGGAGAGGACGGGGCGTCCCATCAGGCGTTGGAGGACATCGCCATAATGCGCACCCTGCCGAACATGGTGGTCCTCTGCCCGGCCGACGCGTACGAGGTGTTCCAGGCCACGAAGGCCCTCGCGGAGTACGACGGTCCCGCATACATGCGCATGGGCCGTGCCGACTTCCCCGTGATAACGGACCAGGACGAGCCGTTCCAGATCGGGAAGGCCAAGGTCCTCAGGGAGGGATGCGACGTGACCCTCGTCGGATGCGGTCAGATGACCGCGTTCTGCATCGAGGCCGCCGAGGTCCTCGCCAAGGACGGCATATCCGCCGAGGTGGTCAACATGTCCACCATCAAGCCGTTGGACTCCGAGACCCTGACGGGTTCGGCATCCAAGACCGGGTGCTGTGTCACCGCCGAAGAGCACAGTATCGTCGGAGGGCTCGGGTCCGCAGTGGCCGAGGCCCTCGCGGAATCTTGCCCAGTGCCCCTCGAGAGGGTCGGCACGATGGACACCTTCGGCGAGTCCGGGAAGCCGGACGAACTCATGGTCAAATACGGGCTCACCACCGAGCACATAGTCGATGCGGCCCGCAAGGCAATCGCAAGGAAGTGAGGAAATGAAGATTTTCATAGACACCGCAAATCTGGACATGATCAAGGAGATCAACAGCTGGGGAATCCTCGACGGGGTCACCACCAATCCCAGCCTCATCGCCAAGGAGGGCGTCGACGTCAGGACCAGGGTCAGGGAGATCGCGGAGATTGTGGACGGGCCCATCTCGGCCGAGGCCATGTCCACTACCGCCGAGGAGATGGTGAAGGAGGGAAGGGAGCTCGCCTCCATCCACCCCAACATCAACGTCAAGCTGCCCATGTGCGTCGAGACCCTGAAGGCGACGAAGATCCTGTCCTCCGAGGGCATCAAGGTCAACGTCACCCTGATCTTCTCGCCCCTGCAGGCGCTTCTCGCGGCAAAGGCGGGAGCGGCGTTCGTCTCCCCGTTCGTGGGACGCCTGGACGACATCGGGCAGTACGGATCCGACCTCGTGGAGGAGATCATGGCGATCTTCAACAACTACGGCATCGGGACCGAGGTCATCGCAGCCTCGATCCGCGGACCCAACCACGTCCTGGACGCCACGCTGTGCGGATGCGACATCGCCACCATCCCCTACGACACGCTCAAGAAGATGATCGGACACCCGAAGACGGACGAGGGCATCGCCAAGTTCGTCGCGGACTACGAGAAGTCCAAGAAGAACTGATCATGCGTGACATCGCGATAGCGGGGGGCGGCCCCGCGGGAAGCGCATGCGCCGCCCTCCTCGCCCGTGATCATGACGTGACGGTGTTCGAAGAGCACGCCTGCATCGGGAGACCGATGCAGTGCGCCGGTCTCATCTCGGATGAGGCCATCAAACTGTCCGGGGTATCCCCGGACGTGTTATCCGTATTCTACGGTGCCGAGGTGGTGTTCCCCGACGGCACCTCCCTCACGATCCGCTCCAAACGGGAGAAGGCCCGTTCAGTGGACCGTTCGGACTTCGATTCCAAGCTGGCCGACCGCGCCCTGGCGGCCGGTGCGGAGTATCGGATGTGCGAGCATGTGGACTCCTTCTCGGTCGGGGATGGCGTCACGGTCAGGACATCTAAGGGGGATCACGGCTTCCGCCTGCTGGTCGGAGCGGACGGCCATACCTCGGCGGTGTCCGGGTGCATAGGGAACAACGGTGCGCCGCAGTTCCTCCGCGGAATCCAGGCGGACGTCGGCGTCAGGATGGAGCATCAGGACCTGTTCAGGATGCATCTCGGTTCCAGGTACGCCCCCGGGTTCTTCACCTGGGAGATCCCGTGCGGCGATTTCACGCGCGTTGGACTGTGCACCGAATGGTCCGCCGGACCTCCGCACCAATACCTGAAGCGCCTGATATCCGATCTCGGGTATGAGGGCAAGGTCGCCGGGATGCACTGCGGGAAGATCCCGATCGGAAGGGTCCGCACGCTGGTCGGCGACAGGGTGATGCTCATAGGCGATGCGGCCTCGCAGGTGAAGCCGGTCTCCGGAGGGGGCATATACCCGTCCATGGTCGCGGCGCCCATGCTCGCTGGCGTGGCCAGAGCGGCGCTGGGGGAGGACGACCTCTCGTCGAAGCGTCTGTCCGAGTACGAGGCGCGCTTCTACAGCGCGATGGGACGGGAGCTGTTGAGAGGCTACCGCCTCAGGAAGGTGTACCAGGGCATGGACGATGCGGACCTGGATCGTGCGGGGAGATATGCCAGGGATGAGAGGGTCATGTCGATAGTCAACGAGCTGGAGATAGACCGCCCCACAGAGGTGATCTCCAGGCTCATGAGGCATCCGGTGGTGGCCGCGAAGGGCCTTTGGACGTTGCTGAGGTGTTTGATCTGAGGAGGGTTCCGATAGCCAAGGTTCCCGCCGATGAGGCGGGTCCGGTCATATGTCGCCTGATGGACCTCGGGCGCGTGGACGTCCATGCGAAGATATCCAGGGATCGGGAGTTCCGCTACGTCCCGATCCTTCCAGATTTCGTCGACGAGGTCCGCTCGATGGGATACGAGGTCGGAGAGGGGGACGCCCACACCCTGGACCGCAGGAGCCCCCAGGAGAGGATAGCCCACGCACTGTCGCACATCCCTGAGCTGGAGGGGTCGCTGCCGGACCGCTGGGAGTTCGTCGGGGACATCGTGATACTGAAGCTCGATGCATCCTGCGAGCGGTACCTGGATGAGATCGGCGAGGCGTACGCCAAGGTCCTGGGTGCAAGGACGGTGTGCGCGGACGTCCACGGGGTGTCCGGCGAGTTCAGAAGACCCAGCATGAGGGTTATCCACGGTTCCGAGACGGAATCGGTGAGGTTGGAGAACGGGATCCGCTACAGGTTCGACGTGACCAAGGTGATGTTCGCGTCCGGCAACACCGACGAGCGGATGAGGATGCGCCGTCTGGACTGTGCCGGGGAGACGGTGGTCGACATGTTCGCCGGGATCGGCTACTTCACGCTTCCACTGGCGAAGTTCTCCGGTGCCCGCAGGGTGTTCGCCTGCGAGAAGAACCCGGAGTCCTATCACTATCTGGTGAGGAACGTACGGGACAACGGTGTCGGGGACGTGGTCCTGCCGATGCTCGGCGACAACCGTTCGATCCCCGGGAGCAACTTCGCGGACCGGATCCTGATGGGATACGTCCAGACTACGTCGGAGTTCATCCCCGTCGCGCTCAGGATGATACGCGAAGGGGGCACGATCCACTATCACGACACATTCTACGTCGGGGAGCAGGAGAGGAAGGTCGACGAGTTCTTCGGACCTCTCTGCGAGTATGAGGTTTTGGGGATACGCGAGGTGAAGTCGTTCGCACCCTCGGTATCCCATTACGTGGCCGACATCAGGATAGTTTCTCGCTCGCCCCGCAGGCGGTGAGAAGCGTTCCCATGGAGTCCGCATATCTCTTGCCGTCGGCGGCTATCACGCTCTTGGCGAACGGCACGAGGTAATCCGCGATCTCCTTCTCCTCCTTGGACAGCTTGATATGAACATCCCCTCCGGCGGCCATCAGGAATGCGGCGGCGATGGAGCGGGACCTGTTGTCCTTCAGGGACGACCTCTCGACCGCCTCGGACACCATCGGTGCCCCCCCGACCTTGGCCGCCTTCGCGAACGAGTCCGCGAGCTGCGTGATCGGACCGGGTTTCCTGAACACCGGGAGGGATGCGACGACGTCCGCGGATATGTAGATGTTATGGGCGTTCGCGAGGACCTGCAGGGGCTGCCCCTTGGAGACATCACCGAGGATGTCCGCGGTCTTGGCGTCCGTGTGCATCGTGACTATGGTCTTCCAATCGGAGTCCCATAACGCTGCGAGGGCTTCGGTGATCTTGCCGGATTTAAGGACCACGGCCCTGTTGTTCTCCGACAGGAACCTTCTCAGGGTCTCCTTCTCCCTCTCGTTCCCGTCGATGTCCGCGAGGAAGGCATCGAGGGAACCTCCGTAGTTCTTGGTCCCGATGATGTATGCCGACGAGTCACCCTCCTTCAGGCTTCCGAGCTTGGACCTCTTGACGGCGGATATTATGTTGGCGTCCGTGACCTTCCCGACCATGTACTCCTTGAGCCTGTCCCCTGTGATCGTTTCGGCATCGCTCTCGCCCGCGGAGTGGTACTTGTGCCTCACGCGGACCTCTATGTCGTCGGCGGGATCGACCGCGCCCAGCCTTGAGACGATGTACATGAGGGTGGAAACGTCCTTGGCACAGTTCTCGCATATCGAGATCGTCTCGTCCAGGGACTTGACATGGATCTCCAGGACGGCGGACGTGTCGTGACCGCATCTCAGTCCGTCATCGGCGAACTCGTAGGGGGTCTCCCAGAACGTGTCGTAGAGGTAGTCCTCGGGCATGTTCGGGATGTCGGAGCATACCAGGTCCTCCCCGAACGAGTACAGGTGGAGCTTGTTCTTCTTGACAGGGTCGGTGTACAGCAGGAGCCTCTTCTTGGGGTCGTCGTAGTACTGGCAGCCGATGATCTTCGTAGCATTGACGGTCCCGCGGACAGCATAGGACACCGTCTCCCCGCCCAGCTTCCCCGATGCGAGGAGCGGGACGGTCCCTGACGCCGCCAGGGATATGGTCCCCGCGTACGCCTTGACGATGTCGTCGCCACCGAACTTGGACGCCTCCTTGACCAGCGCATCGGGGTTGTCCCTGATCTTCTGGAGGGCGTCGATCTGTTTGAACGGCTTGTCGAACGCGCATTTCCTGCAGTTCCCGGCGCATTGGGGCCTCAGGATGCCCGGATTCGCGGCAAGGGCCCTAGATTTCTCGAGCAGGTCGTCCTCGAGCCTCTTGGATGTGTGCTTGACGCCTCTCATCCTTATGCGCTTCTTCTGTGCCATGCCTTGGCGATTGCCATCGCCTTAGTAATACATTTGCAGGGGCTTTTCAGGATGTGTGCGGGACAGGCCGTTGTAACAGCATTATACGTGTGATGCATCCCGCCCATCATATGGAGTCCCAGTTCGAGATGTCCGTCCGCGTGTTCCTCGCACGTCCTCCGTTCGGCCTGAGGTCGGTCTCCCCGGAGGACCTGAAGGTCTTCTGCGCCGCTCTGACCCATGACAGCGCGGGCGACGGGCAGCCTGTGGACTCATACGAGCGTCTCGAGTTTTTGGGGGACGCCGTCCTGGAGCTCCTGGCATGTGAGGAGGCCTTCCGCGATGAGACCCTGACGGAAGGGGGCATGACCGCGGTCAAGCAGGACTGGGTCGCCAACCACAGGATCTCCGAGAGGGTCCTGGCGTACGGGATCGCGATAGACGACACCCTGAGGGTGGGAGGCGGCCACATGGACCAGTCCGGCAGGCATGTCATCAGCGAGGGCATGAGGGCGGACTGCTTCGAGGCGCTCCTCGCGGCCGTGTACCTCACCCGCGGGATGGAGGAGGCACGCAGGATCGCGTCGGAGGTCATCCTCTCCGACCGTCACGTGGACCCGGCGGCCGACGGGCGATTCTTCGCACGACGGCAGCGGTTCGGAGCGCTCACTTATAGGGTAGCTCGGAGATACGGGATGCGTGACACCCGTCGAAGACACCGCACAGAAGATCCGCAGCATGGAGATACGCGGAGCAGGAAGGATTGCAAGGGCCGGAGCCTCCGCCATGGGGGATTTCGCAGATTCGTACACAGGGGCATCCCTCGAGGACTTCGTCAGGGACCTGTCCGAGGCGGCCGACGTGCTTCTGGCATCCCGCCCCACCGCGGTGTCGCTGTGGAACGGGGTGCATGCGACCATGCGCGGGGTGGACGGCGCCTCATCGTTCGAGGAGGCCAGGGCCCTCGTCTCGGGCAATGCGAAGGATTTCTGCACCAGGTCAGAGATGGCGGTGGAAGAGATCGCCAGGATCGGGGCACGCAGGATCCAGGACGGGGATGTCATAATGACCCACTGCAACAGCAGTGCGGCGCTCGGGGTGATAAAAGAGGCCCATAGGCAGGGGAAGGACATCAAGGTGTACGCCACCGAGTCCCGTCCCTGGAGGCAGGGCATCCTCACCGTCAACGACCTCGCCGACGCGGGCGTCGACATAACCCTGATCATAGACAGCGCGGTGCGTTCGGTCATGAAGAGGACGGACAAGGTGTTCGTCGGTGCCGACACGATAACATCGCAGGGTGCGCTGGTCAACAAGGTGGGGACGTCCCATCTGGCACTCGCCGCCCATGAGGCCCGCGTGAACTTCTACGTCTGTGCGGAGACCTACAAGTTCTCGCCGATGACGCTCTTCGGCGACACGGTGACGATAGAGGAGCGCGAGATCTCGGAGGTCGTCAGGCCGGGGGAGGTCCGCGACAACGTCAAGATCTTCAATCCCGTCTTCGACAGTACGCCTGCGGCGTACATCGATGCGATAGTGACCGAGCTGGGCATGATGGGCCCCGGGGCGGTCTACGGTGTGATGGTAAAACAGCTGGGAGACGGCATCTTCAACAGGGAGTGAATCAAATGGAGAACTATTCTTATCTGCATCTCGGGGAGCCTGAGGACCCCGACAGGAACGTCGTGTGCAAATACCGGGTCACCACGGACCTCCCGATGGAGAAGGCCGCCGAGGCGATCGCGGCGGAGCAGTCCACCGGGACATGGACGGGCATCTCGACGCTTGACCACTCCATATTCGACGACCTCGGAGCAAGGATAACGTCCATCGAGGGGGACATGGTGACATGCGAGTTCCCCGCGGCCGACTTCAGCATCGAGACGGGCTCCGTCCCCCAGATACTCAGTGTGATCGCGGGCAACCTCTTCGGACTGGGCGCGCTCAAGGCGGTCAGGCTGGAGGACGTGACGTTCCCCAAGAGCATCCTCGAGCAGTTCAAGGGTCCCAAGTTCGGGGCCGACGGGATCCGCAAGGCGCTCCACAGGCCGGAGGAGCCTCTGGTCGGGACCATCGTGAAGCCCAAGATCGGGCTGTCCCCGGAGAAGACCGCGGAGTACGTCTACGAGGCCGGGGCCGGAGGGCTTACCAACTCGAAGGACGACGAGACCCTGGTGGACCAGAGGTTCTGTCCCATCGAGGACAGGACCATCCGCGTCTCAGAGGCGCTGGACCGTCTCGAGGAGGAGGGCCATTACATGATGCACGCCATCAACGTCAGCACCAGGGCGGACAGGATCGTCGAACTGGCGGAGAAGGTGCAGGGATGGGGTGCCAGGGAGATCATGATTGACGTGATCACGTGCGGGTTCGGATGCCTCCAGGCGCTGGCGGAGGACCCTTCGATCAAGGTCCCCATACACGTCCACAGGACCATGCACGGCGCATTCACGAAGGACCCGTTCCACGGGATCAACATGCTCCCGCTGACCAAGCTCGTCCGCATGGTCGGAGGGGACGCGCTGCACATCGGGACCCTGGGCGTGGGCAAGATGGCCGCTGACGCCCATGACGACAAGAACCTCGCGGCCTGCCTCGGGGACGAGCTCCCCTACAAGAGGGTCATGCCGGTCTGTTCCGGAGGGGTCTATCCCGGGATCGTCGGCGACATCATCGCCCGCTCGGGAATGGACGTGCAGATCCAGGCGGGAGGGGGCGTCGCCGGACATCCAGGCGGGATACGCGCTGGTGGAATGGCCATGAGCCAGGCGGTCGAGGCCGCATACAAGGGCATCCCTGCGGAGGAGTACGCCAAGACGCATGCGGAACTCGCGGCCGCTCTCGAGAGGTGGGGATCCAGATGAAGCTGACTGTCAAGTACTACGACCTCGACGCCTCGGAGTTCGTCGTCCTCATGCACGAGGACGACTGCGCCGCCATCGGCGTGAAGGAGAACGACCGCGTCTCCATCTCGGGGATGAAGAGCACCGTGGCCCTGGTCACGCAGTCGGACACCCTCGTGGACAAGGGAATAATCCTGATGCCCGCGCCCGTGCTGGAGCGTGCCGGTGCCAGGGAGGGCGAGGAGGTCGATGTGATCTACTCCAACAAGCCCGACTCCGTCCGCTCCATAAGGAGGAAGATGGACGGCGAGAGGCTGGCCCGCGAGGAGATCGAGTCCGTGGTCGTCGATATATTGGACAACAAGCTGTCCAAGATCGAGATATCCGCATGGCTGACCGCTCTGTACATAAACGGGATGGACATCGACGAGATCGCCGATTTCACGAAGGCGATGGCCCACACAGGGGACATAATCAAGTTCGACAGGCAGCCCGTGTTCGATTTCCACAGCTTCGGGGGCGTACCGGGCAACAAGATCACGCCGATCGTCGTCTCCATAGTCGCGGCGGCGGGGGTCATGATCCCCAAGATGTCCTCCCGTGCCATCAGCAGCGCGTGCGGGACGTCGGACTTCGTGGAGACGTTCTGCGACGTGGAGATCGACGCGGACTCCGTCAAGCGCATCTCGGAGGAGACGGGAGGGCTGTTCGCATGGGGCGGAGGGATGAACATCGCCCCGGTGGACGACCTGGTGATCAAGATCGAGCACCCCCTGGGGATAAACCCGAGGGCCCAGATGCTCGCGTCCATAATGAGCAAGAAGGTCGCGATCGGTGCGAACTACCTGCTGGTCGACATCCCGACGGGGACCGGGACCAAGGTCCCGACGATAGAGGTCGCCAGGTCGTACGCCCGTGACCTCATGGACCTGGGCGAGAGGCTGGACATGCACATCGAATGTGCGATCACGTATGCGGACCAGCCTGTCGGGTCGGCCGTGGGACCGATCCTGGAGGCGAGGGAGTGCATATCCATCCTGGAAGGCTCCAAGCACCCGTCCAGCGTCATCGAGAAGGCCTGCGACTGCGCGGGGATCATCCTCGACATGGCCGGCATCCCCGGAGGCACCGCCAAGGCCAAGGAGATCCTGGAGTCCGGGGCCGCGTACAGGAAGTTCATGGAGATCGTGGTCGCCCAGGGCGGAAGGCCCGACCTGAAGTCCACGGACCTCGTGCCCGGGAAGTTCAGCGAGGACATCGTCGCATCCAAGTCCGGATACGTCCACACGATCCACAACAAGGACATCGTCGCCATCGCCAAGGCGTCCGGGGCGCCCAACGACAAGGGCGCCGGACTCATGATCAACAAGAAGAAGGGCCAGAGGGTCGAGGCGGGAGAGGTCCTGTTCACCATCTATGCCGACAACGAGGCGAAGCTCAGACGCGCCAGGGAGACGGCCATAAAGTATCCTCCCGTGGACATCGAGGGCATGCTGATCAAGAGGGTCTCCGCCGTGAACGTGCGGAAATGAGAAGGTTCTACTTCACGGTGGACGTGGACCGGGACGTCAACGTCCAGGTCCCCGGCGGGTCCGCGGCCGGCTCCCTCGACAGGGGGGCCGGGACCGCCCCGCGCTTCTCCTCCTCGGACAGGGGGCTCGGCATAGTCCTGGACATACTGGACGAGGCGGGCATCCGCGGGACGCTGTTCTTCGAGGGGAGGACCGCAGAGGTCCTGGACTGCGCCCGTGCAGAAGGCCATCGCATAGGAATCCACGGGTATGACCACGAGGACCTGACCCAACTCGCGGACGGATGTCTCGACGATGTCGTCAGGGCCTCGTTCGAGGCCGTGTCCGACAATGTGGGCGGCCCCACATGTTCCCGCGCCCCGTACATGTCCGCGGACCGCAGGGTCCTCGCGGCGTTCGAGAGGGTCGGGATACGTGCGGATTCCTCGTTCTACACGGATGTGGGCGGTCCCACGGCGGAGTATTCAATCGGGACCATCAGGGAGTACCCCGTCCCAAAGGCGAGGGATCCAGGTGGAAGGACCATCGCGGCATATCTCTGGCCGATGCACGAGGGCAAGCGCGACCCGGCCGATTACATGGACATGGCCGCAGGCATGGACGGCCCCCTGGTCCTCGCGGACCATTCCTGGCACTTCGTGGAGTCCCGGGCCCAGGGCATGATGTCCGAGGACAGGATCAGGGAGAACGCCCGTGACACCCTGGACATCATCCAGGGGATACTGGACCTGGGGTACGAGCCTTGCGTCATCGGACGACGGAGAACGTCCTGTCGAACCTGGACGGAAGTTCGCGGAGGGTCCCGTCCACATACATCTCCAGGTCTCCGATGAGCCTCACCGCGAGTTCCACCGAGTCCGAATAGATGCGCATGAGCTCCCTGTTGCTCTCGAGGCACCTGCGGTCCGGGGAGTTTTTGAGTACGAGCCCTATCATGCTCTCGTAGTTCCCGGTCCTCTTCAGGATGCGGGTTATGGCCATCCTCTTGATCGGCCCGGGCGCGACGAGAAGCCTGTTGTAGGCCCTCATCTCCTCCAGCGATCTCCTGATCTGCTCCGCGGTTATCCCCGGGAAGAAACGGGACATGATCCCGATGTCCCCGTCATCGGCCTCGATATGGCCTGCAAGGTACGTCCTTCTGGGACTCTTCCCATCCCTCTGCAGGAGTTCGCGGTCGAAATCCCCCTCTATGGCGGTGTGTGCGACGCCTTTGCTGTGGATGTACTCCTCTATGTACGGGTGTGCCTCGCTGTCGAGGGCGAAATGGCACGCGAACCCGTACATGTACGCGGTCGCACGCTCCGTGTCCTCCTTCAGCAGCTCCTTGACGGGGCCGAAGAAGTCCCTCCCTGGCCTGCCATGGATATCCAATCCTGCCTGGTTGACGGGATTCCTGTGCAAGGCATCGTAATAGAACAGGATGTCGGGTCCGTGGAGCCCTATCGAGTAGAGACCTCTGAACCTGTCGCAGATCCCCTTCGCTCTGCCTTCGAGCCTTTCGTAGACATCGTTTCCGAATCTTAGATGTGCGTATGTGGATGGCATCTACTCACCTTCAGGACCGTTGCGACCCTCATGACGCGTCTGTCACAGGATCCCTTTCTTCGTTGGACGGGATGGAGGCCGCCTTGATGAACAGTACGAGCCCGACCACGAACAGCACGACGATCGACATTATGCCCAGGGACATGTGCCCGGTCGCCTGACTCACGAATGAGACCATCATGGTCCCCATGAAGGACGCTCCCTTCCCGAATATGTCCATGAGCCCGAAGAATTCCCCAGACCTGTCCGGCGGGATGATCTTCGCGAAGTATGACCTCGACAGGGCCTGTATCCCTCCCTGGAACATCCCGACCAGGCACGCCAGGATGAAGAACTCCGTTATGTTGTCCAGGAACACCGCATAGAGCGTGATCCCGATGTATGCGATGATGCATGCGCATATGAGGTGCGAGGCGTCGAATCTGGACGAGAACCTCCCGAACGCTATCGTGCACGGGAATGCCACGATCTGGGTGATGAGGAGGGCGATCAGCAGCATCGTGGAATCCAGGCCTATGGCCTCTCCGTAGGCGGTTGCCATCTCGATGATGGTGTACACCCCATCGATGAAGAAGAAGAACGCGATGAGGAAGAGGAACGCCTTCCTCTCTGACCTGGCGTTGCCTATGGTCTTGGCCAGTACGCGGAGGGCTCCCTCGGACTCCTCCTTGGAGATGTAGTGCGACTGCTTGTAGACCCTGATCAGAGGTATGCTCGCCATCAGCCACCATGCCGCGATGATGATCATGGAGATCGTGGTCGCTTCCCCCATCGTCAGCCCGAAGGAGTCGCACCACAGTATCAGGACCAGGCACACGACGAAGGGGATGCAGCTGCCGATGTATCCCCAGGCGTATCCCGCCGATGAGATATTGTCCGCCCTCTCCGCCTTGGTCACGTCGACGATCATCGAATCGTAGAAGATGAGGCTCAGGGAATAGGCCAGCCTGGTTACGATCAGCACGGCTAGGAACGACACCCACGCGTTCACGAATCCCAGTGCGGCGCATCCGATGATGCCGACTCCCAGGACACCGACGAACATCTTGATCTTCATGCCCTTCCTGTCGGAGTAGGTCCCCAGGATCGGCCCCAGCACCGCACATGCGACGGTCGCGATGGATGCGGCATATCCCCAATATGCCAGATAGTCCACGGACGAGAGGTCCTCCCCTGCCAGGGAATTGAAGTAGATGGGTATGATGGTGGACAGCATCAGGATGAATGCCGAGTTCCCTATGTCGTACATGATCCAGGATTTTTCGGTCTTCGTCAGGCTGATGCTCCTCATCATCTGTCTCCTATGGCTGCAATGTCACGTCACACGGCCAACGGGTCGTAGTCCATGCGTCGCGCGCATAGGGACTGATACGTGCCAGTATTTATTCAAGATGCTCGGTATGTTTCGCTCCGCGGTATCGTGTGTGGCACGTACGTTTAATATTGCGTGCGCGTTGGTCGTTGCAATAGAGGGGGCATCATGACAGCCAAGCTGATACTGGGCAAGGACGTTTCCGAGGAAATCTACTCTGAGCTTCGTCAGAGGATAGACTCTCTGAAGGCCAGGGGCATCACACCTGGTCTCGCGGTCATTCTCGTGGGGGACGACCCCGCATCGCAGGTCTACGTCCGCAAGAAGGGCGAGATGTGCGAGCAGCTCGGAATGCACTCGGAGATCATCCGTATGTCCGGCGATTCCACGCAGGATCAGCTGATGTCCAAGATCGCAGAGCTGAACGCGGACCCGAGGATCAACGGGTTCCTGGTCCAGCTTCCGTTGCCTCCACAGATGGATGAGACCGCGGTGATCAACGCGATAGCCCCGGAGAAGGACGTGGACTGCTTCCATCCCGCCAATGTGGGGAGGCTCCTGACCGGGGACCCGGACTTCATGCCCGCCACCCCCGCGGGCGTCCAGCAGATGATCGTCCGTTCCGGTGTCGAGACCAGCGGGAAGCACGTCGTCGTCGTGGGAAGGAGCAACATCGTCGGTAAGCCCATGGCCGCGCTGATGATGCAGAAGGGTCCGGGTGCGGACGCCACAGTCACCGTCGTCCACTCCAGGACCAGGGACCTGCCCTCGATCACCAGGCAGGCGGACATACTCGTGGTGGCCATGGGGAGGCCGCGCTTCATCACTGCGGACATGGTCAAGGACGGGGCCGTCGTGATCGATGTCGGCACCAACAGGGTGGACGACCCGACGCATCCCAAGGGCAGCAGGCTCGTCGGGGATGTGGACTTCGACGCGGTCAAGGAGAAGGCATCGGCCATAACCCCCGTCCCGGGAGGCGTGGGGCCGATGACGATATGCATGCTGATGGCGAACGCCGTCCGCGCGGCCGAGAGGTCTGCGGGGGATTCACAATGATAAGGGAATGCGAGGACCACGGATACTTCCGTGCTGACATCTGCCCGATCTGCGGGGAGGAGGGCAAGTTCATAGTGTCCGACAAGGAGATAGAGAGGATCGGACGCACGCTCGCCGCCATCCTCAGGCACGGGAAGTTCGAGCCCGACATGGACGACCAGGGATTCGTTCCGATCCAGGAGGTCGTCTCACTGATCAGGGCGAGGCACACATACATGAACTGGCTGAGGCCGAGGCACATCGAGGCGCTGGCCGAGACGGACCCCAAGGGGCGCTACCAGTTCTCCAACGGGAAGGTCCGCGCCACGTACGGGCACACCATCCCGCTGGACCTGCGTCTCGACAACAGCGACGTCCCTCCCGAGCTGTTCTATCCGGTCTCCCCGGAGGAGGCCGAGGACATACTGTGCGACGGCATATCGCCGACGGACCGCAACATGGTGCACCTGTCCCTGACGTACAGGGACGCGCTCAGGGCCGGGTCCGTCAGGATGGACGACCCTCTGGTGGTCGTCATCGACACCGGCATGTGCGTCGAGATGGGTTCGGACATAGGTAAGGCGGCGAAGACCGTGTTCCTTTGCAGGCACGTCCCCTCGGACGCGATAACCATCGCGGACCCCGAGGACTGGGACACCGGTGCCGATGATGAAGAGGAGGCGGACTGATGGAGGTCCTCAGGCCCGACCAGGTCAGGGAGCGCTACGGCCCCATGTTCTGTCGCGGGTTCTACACGATGGTCGACGAGAAGGCCGGAAGGGCGGTGATCGTCGAGAAATGCGTGTCCAAAGGTCCCGGTGAGTGGGACATAGTCAACAGGCGTCGCACCGGGGGTGTCATCGACACCATCCGTCAGGAGGCGGACTGCATCATAATGGACGTCGGGATCGGGGAGAAGGAGCTCAGCTTCGGTCCTGTGTCCGCGGACGTCGGGGGCCAGGGCCTCAGCGCATTGAAGGTCGAGGGGGACGAGGTCCGCACGACCTGGTACGGCATCGCCGGTGCCACGGTCGGGATCGGGGCATGCATACCGCAGTGTCCCGATGTCATCCGCACCGAGTATCCCGACGATTTCAGGATGGGGGGCGCCCACCGCACCCATGTGGACATAATCACGCCGAAGATGGTCAGGGTCATCATCGGCATAGACGACACAGACACCAAGGAGGCGGGAGCGTCCTGGGTCGTGTCCCTGAAGCTGGGGACCACGTGCCCTATCGGGAAGTTCCTCGACCATAAGATCATCCAGCTCAACCCGAAGGTCCCGAACAAGACCACCAACTGCTGCTCCACTGCGGTCTCGTTCGCGGTCCGCGAGGAGGAGATCCCGGCACTCATCGAATACGCCGTGGACTTCGTCCGGAAGGAGAGCTACTCCGAGGATGCGGTGCTCACCGTGTTCCAGGGACTGGAGATCCCCCAGAAGCTCAGGGACTACGGATGGTCCTGCAAATCCGTGCTCTACACGACCGACGATGCCGTCAAGGTCGCGGAGGAGACCGGTGTGGAGATAATCAGCGTCACCGGGATGAAGGGTGTCATCGGGGCCGTCGCAGCCATAGGGTGCTTCGACCTCGGGGAAAGGTCCGCGGGCATTCCCGAGGATTTCGAGTGAATCCCATGGACATAAAGGGCATGATCACGGACCGTGCGTACTCCACGTACGAGTCCCAGCTGGAGAAGGAGGTGAGGTCCGGCGACATGCCCGGACACATAGCCATCATAATGGATGGCAACCGCCGCTATGCCGAGGAGGTCCTCGGCGAGGCACCCGTCGAGGGCCATCGCCTGGGCCGCAAGAAGCTGGAGGAAGTGCTCCACTGGTGCCTGGACCTCGATATCAAGATCCTCACGGTCTACGCGTTCTCGATGGAGAACTTCAACCGCGACACCGACGAGGTGGACTATCTCATGGACCTCCTCGAGCAGTCCCTCTACGAGTTCGCGGACGACCCCGATGTCCACGAGAGGAAGGTGGCCATAAAGGTGATCGGGGAGAGGTCGGTCCTTCCGGACAGGGTCGTCAAGGCCATGGAGTATGCGTACGAGAGGACCGGGGACTACTCCGACCATGTCCTGAACATGGCGATAGCGTACGGCGGCCGTCAGGACATAGCCTGCGCGGTCCGTGCGATAGCCCAGGATGTGCTGGACGGGAAGGTGGACGTGAACTTCATCGACGAGGACACAGTGTCGAGATACATATCCACCACAGGAATGCCCGACCCGGACCTGGTGCTGAGGACCTCCGGCGAGGTGAGGGTGTCCAATTTCCTCCTGTGGCAGCTGGCCTACTCCGAGCTGTACTTCACTGACGTGTACTGGCCAGGGTTCAGGCACATAGATTTCCTTCGTGCGATACGCACGTACCAGCAGCGCATAAGGCGCTTCGGGAAGTGAGACCAATGAGAACAGACATCGTCTTCCTGCACGCACCCAGTGTATACGATTTCAGAAAGAAGCCGATCTTCTACGGGCCGGTATCCGATGTCATACCCTCGTCCCCGGTGTTCGAGATGTACCCCGTGGGGTTCATGACCATCTCGTCCCATCTGAACGCGGCCGGGTTCCGCACCCGCATCGTGAACGTCGCGGTCAGGATGCTCCAGAGCGACAGGTTCGACGCGGAGGAGCTCATCAGGAAACTGGACTCGGACGTCTATGCCATAGACCTGCATTGGATGCCCCATGCCCATGGTGCGATAGAGCTGGCGAAGATAGTCAAGAAACACCATCCCGACGCGAAGGTGGAGTTCGGGGGGCTGACATCCTCTTACTTCTATGACGAGCTGATACGCCGTCCCGAGATAGACCTGGTCATGCGCGGGGACACGACTGAGGAGCCCACCGTCCGGATGATGGAGGCCCTTCAGAGGGGAGGAGACCTCTCACAGGTCCCGAACCTCGTGTGGAAGGACTCGGAGGGGAAGGTCCACGACAACGGTCTCACATACTCGCTGGAGTCGCTCGATTCGATCAGATTCGATTACGGCAGCATGATCAAGAACGTTCTCAGGAACATGGACATCAAGGGGGCCCTTCCGTGGTACGGATGGGACAAGCTTCCCCTGACCTCCGTGTTCACGGTGCGCGGATGCTCGATCAACTGCGCCGAATGCGGAGGGTCGCATCATGCCAACGGTTCCGTGGTCTGCAGGAAGAGGCCCGCGTTCCGCAGTCCGGAGAAGCTCGCCGAGGACGTGGACATCATCCAATCCTATCTGGACACCCCGATATTCATAGTCGGGGACCTGAGGCAGGCGGGCAACGGCTACGCCCAGAGGTTCCTCAAGGAATGTCGCGAGAGGCGCATAAAGAACCATGTGGTCGTGGAACTGTTCAATGGGGCGGGGCCGGACTACTTCACCGAGATCGACCGCTCCATCGAGGGCGGCTGGTCGATAGAGTTCTCCCCCGACTCGCACGACGAGAGCGTCCGTTCCGCATTGGGGAAGGGATATACGAACGAGGCCATCGAACGTACGATCCCGACGGCCTTCGAATGCGGGTGCAGTCGGTTCGACCTGTTCTACATGAACGGTCTCCCGTTCCAGGACCGCGAGTCCGCGATGAACAGTGCCAGAGCGGCTAAGAAGCTCTGGGCGTCCGTGAAGAGGGACGATGGTCTCTTCATCTATAACGCGCCCTTCGCCCCCTTCGTGGACCCAGGCAGCAGGATATTCGAGAATCCCGAGGAATGGGGCTACACGCTCAGGGCCCGCACCCTCGAGGACCACAGGAGGCTTTTGGACAACCCGTCCTGGAAGCATGTCCTCTCCTACGAGACCAAATGGATGACGCGCGACGACGTTGCCGAGATATCGTACGATGCGGCGATAGAGCTGGCATCCTGCGAGCACGGTGCCGGCAGGATATCCAAGGAGACGTTCGATCAGAGGGTCGAGCGCACGGAGTTCGCCCGCGACCTCATGCACAGGGTGGACGAGATCATGCTCATCGAGGACCCGGAGGAGCGCGAATCGAAGCTCTGGGAGACGAAGGACGAGGGCATGAGGATGATGAATTCTACCATCGCCAACAAGAAGGACCTGGACTGGGACGCCGGATCCATATGGTCCAACGGTCCCAGGGTGGTCTGCGGCCTGGTCAGGTCGTTCATCAGGAAATGAGCTCACTTCGTCATGCTTCTAGATTTGGCGATGGTCGCGTCCACCGCGGCGATCATGGCGGAACGCAGACCCATGTCCTCCGCTGTGCGCACGCCCTCTATGGTGGTCCCCGCAGGGGAACAGACCTCATCCTTGAGCTGGTCCGGGTGCCTTCCGGTCTCGAGCACCATCTTCGCCGAGCCGAGCATGGACTGCGCAGCAAGGCGGATCGCATCCTTGCGGGGGATACCGTTCAGGACTCCCGCGTCGGCCATGGCATCGATGACCATGTACAGGAACGCGGGGGAGCTTCCCGACAGACCGGTTATGGCATCCATCTGATCCTCGGAGACCTCGACGGCCAGTCCGACGGCCTCCAGGATGGATCTGACCTCTGTCATCTCTGCGGGTGTGAGCGAACCGTCTGTCGTGTATCCCATGGCCCCTTCCAGGACGGTGACGCAATGGTTGGGCATAACCCTGACAACTTTGCTGTCTGGCACATATGATTTCATCTTCTCCACGGTGAGTCCAGCGACCACGCTGAGGACGATGGACCCACGTTTCGTGACCGTGCCCTCGTCGACGAACACCGCAGGTACCTGCTTGGGTTTGACCGCAACAACGACCATTGATGTTTCGGCAGTCACCTCCGCGGCAGTCTGACACATCTTGATCCCGTAGGTCTCGGACATGTGTTTTCTGGTGGATTCGCTCGGTGCGCAGGCGATGATCTCGTCCTTCGAGAAGACGTCCTTGGCGATGAGCCCGGCGATCAGAGCCTCCGCCATCTTGCCCGCTCCGATGAATCCGATGCTGTGTTCTTCCATGCGTGGGCATATGGCGGTTTCATTCAAAAAGTGTGACACCTGGCATACCGTTTCGGTTTGTCGCGTGGTATCGTTGTGCCTATTATATATATGGTAAGGGCGGGCCACCCCTTAGCTTATTATACTTCCAAACCGTGCGCGCGTCCAATGTCTCTAGTAGCATTTTACATGCCATTGGCGATTGTCGCAGTCATTGCGCTCGGCTTCGCCCCGCTGGCATGGTGGGCATCGAGGTTCCTGAGGCCCAAGAAACCCACTCAGTGGATGGAAACAACCTATGAGTGCGGTTCAGAACCTATCGGAGAGGCACACGTTCAGTTCAGGTTCCAGTACTACACGTTCGCACTGATCTTTGTGGTATTCGACCTGGTCGCAACGTTCCTCATGATCTGGGCAGTCGCGTTTTCGGGACTGTCTGCTACGGCACAGTTCATGATGATCGGCTTCTTCGCGATTCTGATTCTTGGGGTCTGCTATTCCCTCAAAAAGGAGGAAAGCGTATGGATATGAGCCTTTACCCCCATGCTGTGGCCATGAGTGCCGATGAGTTCATGTCGTGGTCTGATGCAATGATCAATGACCTCCTGAGCTCTGGTACCAAGAAGACCATAGACAACCTGACCGGTCCTATCTGGTCCTGGGCGATGAAGAACTCCATGCACCCGCTGCACTGGGGTCTCGCATGCTGCGCCCTGGAGATGGCGGCCTCGTCCGCTCCCAGATACGATGCCGAGCGTTACGGAATGATCTACCGTTCCTCGCCCAGGCAGACCGACATCCTGCTCGTCAACGGATGGATCTCCAAGAAGATCCGTCCCGACCTCAGGCGTCTGTACGAGCAGATACCCAATCCCAAATGGGTCGTCGCCATGGGAGAGTGCGCCATTTCCGGCGGACCCTGGTACGACTCGTACAACACTGTTCAGGGACTCGACCAGATCGTCCCCGTGGATATCTACATCCCCGGATGCCCTGCCCGTCCCGACGCGATGATCGACGGATTCATGCTCCTCCAGAAGAAGATTGAGAACTACTTCAAGAGAGGCGTGTTCATGGAGGACTGAAGATGGATACCAACGCCGTCTATCAGAAATCCTCCGAGGACGAGATCAAAGCTCTCCTCACCGAGAAATTCTCCGAAGTGGAGATCACCGGTTGCGAGGCCCGCAGGGTCTACGCCAAGATCCCCAGCGAGAAGGTCTTCGAGGTCTGCACGTACATCCACGACAACCTCTCGTTCGAGCACTGCTCGACCGTCATCGGTGTCGACTACGTGGACCACCTCACCGTCGTCTATCATCTGACCAACTACTGGACCGGAGCCATGATCGAGCTCTCCGCCGACCTCCCCAGCGAGGATCCCCATGTGGATTCCGTCACACCCATCTGGGAGGGAGCGAACTGGCACGAGAGGGAGACCTGGGAGCTGTTCGGAATCGTCTTCGACAACCACCCCAAGCTCGAGAGGCTGCTCACCCCGCAGACCTATGAGTTCTTCCCGTTCAGAAAATCGTACAAGCTTAGGGGGCAGGAGTGATGGCAGACTCAATAGCGCCCATCGTCGCGGCGGAGGAGAACCTCCAGAAACAGGCCGAGAAGATGGATACAGACAAGATGTGGATCATCATGGGTCCGCAGCACCCGTTCTCTCACGGACTCTGGACCCTCAAGGTCAAGGTCGACGGAGAGATCTGTGTCGATGCGGAGCCCATCGTGGGATACCTCCACAGGGGATGGGAGAAGGAGACCGAGAACAGGACCTACCCCAAGATCATCCCCATGGCCGACCGTCTCTGCTACGCGGCCTCCATGACGTACACCCACCTCTACTGCATGACGGTGGAGAAGGCCCTTGGGATAGACATTCCCGAGAAGGCGAAGTACATCAGGATCGTGGCTGACGAGGTTTGCCGCATCCAGTCCCACCTCATGTGGCTCGCGGCCGTCGGTACCGACCTCGGTAACCTGACCGTGTTCCTCTGGTGCATGAGGGAGAGGGAGTTCTTCCTCGACCTCAACGTCAAGCTGTGCGGAGCCAGGATGACCACCAACTACCCGAGGATCGGAGGGGTCCGCAACGACACCACCGAGCTCTTCGACAGGGACATCATCCGCACCATCGACAGGTTCGAGAAGGCACTCTGGGAGATCATCGCCCTCATGGATGACAGCTCCATCATCGTCTCCAGGATGAAAGGGGTCAGCTACATCACCAGGGAGCAGGCGGCCAATGTCGGTCTCACCGGTCCCGCAATGAGGGGATGCGGCGTCGACTTCGACATACGCAGGGACGACCCCTACGACGCCTACGACCAGGTCGACTTCGAGGTGCCCGTCCTCACCGAGGGAGACTCCTACGCGAGGTACATGATCCGTACCGAGGAGATGTTCCAGTCCTGCAACATCATCAGGCAGGCGGTGCAGAAGATCCAGGCACTGGGCAAGAACGCCCCGTACAGGCTCAAGGTACCCTCCAGGGTTCCCGCAGGCACCCACTTCACCAGGATGGAGGACCCCCGTGGGGAGTCCCTCATGTATCTGGTGTCCGACGGGTCCGACAAGCCCTACAGGCTCAAGGTGCGCAGTCCGATCTTTACGAACGTATCATCCGCCAAGCTGCAGTGCGTTGGCGCCAGGATCGCAGATGTCCCTGCCGTTCTGGCACAGATCGACATGTGCCTTGGTGAGACAGACAGGTGATCCCGATGGTAGTTGAGTACAATGGACTACTGAACTGGGTCGACTTCTTCGCCGACCCGATGGCCAACTCGTACTATCCGTTCGAGGGGATCTACAACCTGCCGTTCGACATCTCCTACAAGCTGTGGGAGATCATCGGCGGGACCATAGCCTGGCTCATCAACCTGATCTTCCCCGGCAACTGCGTCTCCACATGGCTGATGAGCGAGCCCGTCTGCGTGCTGTTCTCGCTCATCGTGTTCATGCTGATCATCTTCATCGTGGTCTTCGTCTGTACGCTCATATCGTTGTGGATGGAGCGTAAGGTCCTCGGTAGGATGATGGACAGAAGGGGAACCATGATCGGAATGAAGGGATTCCTTCAGTGCGTCGCCGACGGTCTGAAGACCTTCATGAAGGAGAACACCATCCCCAAGAAGGTCGACAACATGACCTACATGTGGACCGTGTCCCTTGTGATCGGTGTCTCCGTTCTCCTCGCCTGCATGATCCCCCTGTCGGGAAGATGGTTCGTCGTCAACTACGACTCCGGACTCCTGATCATCATGGCATTCTTCGCTCTGGCGCCGTTCTTCATCCTTGTGTCCGGATGGTCCCAGAACAACAAGTACGCCATGATCGGAGGAATGCGTGCCGCCGAGCTCATGATCTCATACGAGGTCCCTATGCTCATCATGATCGCCACCACCGCGCTCATGGCCGGCAGCTTCAACATCGGCGACATCGTCAACGCCCAGTTCGAGGGCGTCTGGTACATCATTCCCCAGGCCATCGGATTCATCACGTTCCTGTTCTGCGCAACCGCGGAGTCCGAGCGTGTGCCCTTCGATATCGCGGAGGCAGAGGCCGAGCTGGTCGAGGGATGGCAGACCGAGTACGCTGGAATGAAATGGGGTCTCATCATGCTGGCCGATTACTTCAGGGGATACGTCGCCTGTGCAATGGTCGCCATCATGTACCTCGGCGGATGGGCTCTTCCGTTCATCGGAGACGGCCCTGTGCCTGAGATCGTGTTCCTGCTCAAGGCCTGGTTCGTGTTCTTCCTGATGATTCTCATCAGGGCGGCTCTCGGACGTGTCAGGCCCGACCAGATCGTCAATATCGGATGGAAGGTCTTCATGCCCCTGTCCGTCCTGAACCTGGCAGTTGTGCTTCTGCTTAAGACCGGAGGGTTCTTCTGATGACGATGAAATATCTCGAGAAATACCCCAGGAATCCTGCAAGGGGACTGTGGGTCGGAAAGCCCATGTGGACCGTCTTCAAACTGTTCTGCAAGACCGTCGTCCACAGGCCCATGACCATCCTCTATCCCTATGAGAAGGAATGGATCCCTGACAACTATCGCGGACGTCCCGGACTCATCTTCGACGAGTGCGTAGGTTGCGGCATGTGCGTCCGCATGTGCCCCACCGCGTGCATAAAGCTCGTCGACGTGGAGGATGACAACGGCCAGACCGTGAAGAGGCCGCAGGTCAACATGGGCAGATGCGCCATGTGCGGATACTGCGCCGAATACTGTCCCGTCGACGCCATGACCGTCACGCCCGAGTACGAGCTCGCCGAGTACACCAGATTCGATCTGATCTACGGCCCCCGCAGGCTTGCCTACGACAAGACCACCGAGGGCATGAAGGTCAAGCTGGAGGTCACCCTTCAGTCCGACATCGACAACGGAAACTCCGAGAGGCGCGTCTCGCTGGCCAGTCTGGACAGGCCCGTACTGCTCGATGCCAAGTGCATCGGATGCAAGAAATGTGCGAAGGTCTGCCCTGTCAACGCGGTCGAGATGGTCGAGAAGGGAACCAACGAGAAGACCGGCAAGCCTATCCTTCGTCCGGTCATCGATGAATCCAAGTGCATCTGCTGCAACAACTGCGTGGACGACTGTCCCAAGGATGCGCTTGAAATGAAGGAGGTGCTCTGATGGGATTCATTGGAGACATTTGGAACGCGTTCTGCGGAGGCGTGGGCGACTTCACCAACTACCTCTTGGGCAACCTGGACCTGGTCGCATTCCTGATCCTGGCAGCCATCATGGTCTTGGCGGCGCTCTTCGTCGTCTCGGACAAAGAGGTCGTTCACAGCGCCTTCTATCTGGCCCTGGTATTCCTGTGCGTCGGATTCGTCTACTTCTTCCTCGAAGCGGAGTTTGTAGGCGTCATCCAGATCCTCGTTTACGTCGGAGCCATCACCATCCTGTTCGCGTTCAGCATCATGCTGACTAGAAGGTATATTATGAAAAAGGAGGGAGACGAATGAGCAGCCCCGGTAAGAAGAAGATCGTCGGACTGACGGTCGGTATCGCTCTGCTCGCCGTTCTTGTCGCAGGCATCGTTTCCACGAACTGGGACAACTACATGGGAACCGACACCCCTCAGGAGCAGCCCACGTTCCCCACCGATGACGAAGACAGCATCTGGGACGAGAACGGGGACCTCAAGGAGAACAGCCTGGCCTACACCATCTTCGAGAAGTACGGCCTGATCATGATCCCCTTGGCACTGCTCATGTTCGGTGCAATGGTCGGAGGAGTCGTCATTTCGAGAGAGGAGGCTGAGATCGATGATACCGATTGAATACTTCCTGATCCTGGCGGCCATCCTGTTCGCCATCGGAGCGTACGGGGTCGTTACCAAGAGCAATGCGATCATCGTCCTGATGTGCATCGAGCTCATGCTCAATGCGGCCAACATCAACTTCGTCGCGTTCGGAGCGTTCCACCCCGACATAATGGGGCAGGCATTCGTCATCGTGACGATCACTATCGCCGCGGCCGAGGTCGCGGTCGGTATCGCTATCCTGCTCAACGCATACAAGATGAGGAAGACGACCGAGCTCGATGATGCCGGTCTCACATCCATGAGGTGGTAAGCATGTTCATAGAGTACACTTGGCTCGTGCCCCTCATCCCGATGCTGTGCTTCCTTATCATCGGTCTCGTTGGAAGGAAGACCCCCGAGAAGGGCGGCTACATCGCTGTAGCGGGAGCGCTGCTCTCGTTCATCATCGCGGTCCTGATCTCCTACGAGTATCTGACCGGCGATGTGTATCCCGCAGCTGTCTCCGAGGAGATCGCCTGGTTCCACATCGGATCCATCGAGATGCACCTCGGATACTACGTGGACGGCCTCACCTGCATGATGATGCTGTTCTCGTCGTTCATATCCACGCTGATCTTCATCTACTCCATCGGGTACATGGGAGATCAGGGACCCAGGAAGACCAGGTACTACGCCGAGGTCTCCCTGTTCCTCACCGGAATGCTCGGACTCATCGTCTCCAGCAACTTCCTCGAGATGTTCATCTTCTGGGAGGTCATGGGACTTTGTTCCTACCTGCTCATCGGATTCTGGTCCTTCAGGCACGACAACGGCGACGAGGCCTCTGCCAACGCCGCATCCGCCGCCAAGAAGGCCTTCCTCGTCACGAGGATGGGAGACGTCTGTCTCATGGCAGGTCTGTTCGTCCTCCTCGGGGAGTTCCAGACCCTCGACTACGGCACGCTGCTCGATCCCGAGGCCATCGCCGCGGTCGATTCCAACATGCTCATGCTCGGAATGCTGCTCGTCTTCGGAGGAGTGATCGGTAAGTCCGCTCAGTTCCCCCTGCACGACTGGCTTCCCGATGCGATGGCCGGTCCCACCACCGTGTCCTCGCTTATCCACGCCGCGACCATGGTCAAGGCTGGAGTCTACCTCACTGCGAGGGCCTGGCCCCTGTTCGTCCAGAACGCCGAGGTCATGCTCTTCGTCGGAATCATCGGTGGTGTAACCGCGTTCCTCGCGGCCACGATGGCTCTCAACAACATGAACATCAAGAAGGTCCTGGCGTACTCCACCATCTCCCAGCTCGGATACATGATCCTCGCTCTCGGAGCCGGAGGATACCTCGTCGCGCTCGGTCTCGAGACCGGAAGCACCACGCTCGCCCTTGCGGGAGCCGCCGGATTCACCGCCGGATGCTTCCACATGATGAACCACGCGTTCTTCAAGGCCCTGCTGTTCATGTGTTCCGGATCCGTCATCCATGCGGTCGGAACCGAAGATATGCGCGAGATGGGCGGACTCGGAAAGCACATGAAGATCACCTCGATCACAATGCTTCTCGGATCCCTGTCCATCGCAGGATTCCCGCTGTTCAGCGGATTCTGGTCCAAGGATCTCGTGCTCGAGATCGCCCTGGAGGCCGGACACGACGGAACCGTCTGGTTCACTGTCCTCTGGCTCCTCGCAGTCATCACCGCGTTCATGACCGCGTTCTACATGTTCCGCATGTGGTTCATGACGTTCATGGGCGAGGAGGGTCACGCCACCCAGCACTGCCACGGCGAGTCCCCGAAGACCATGACCATGCCCCTCGTCATCCTGTCCGTGTTCGCCGTCGTGAGCGGATTCTTCCTCATGTTCGGACTCGACGGAATGATCTCGTTCGACCCCAACACGTTCGTCGTGGGCGGCGGTCACAAGGAGGGCTTCGCATACTTCGGAGAGCTGTTCACCAACCCCTACACCTATCTGACCATCGTCCTCGCCCTCGTGGGTATCGGCATCGCGTACCTCATGTACGTCAAGAAGTCGATCTGCCCCGGCAAGTTCAACAAGAACGGAGAGTCCTGGCTCTACAAGGCTCTCACCAAGAGATGGTGGTTCCCCGACCTGTACAACAAGATCTCCTGGAAGCTCGGATACGGAGTCGCGAAGGGGGTCAACTATGTTGACAGACAGATCATCGACGGCACCGTCAACGGACTTTCCGCGGCCGTAGTTGGCAGTGGAGACTCCATCAGCAAGATGCAGACCGGTAACGTCCACGACTACACGTCCGTGGTCCTGCTGGGTGTTGCGATCCTGTCCGTGTTCTTCGTCGTGATCGCAGTGATCCTTGGAGGCATCTGAAATGGATTTCAACTCAATGATCCTGCCTCTGCTGGTCATCCTCCCGCTCATCGGAGCGGTCGCTACCCTCTTCATGGGCGGCGAGAGGCAGAAATTCGCAAAAATCGTGGCCGGAGTCTTCTCCGGAATAACCCTGATCGTGACGCTCTACCTGATGTTCGCCGGAAGCGGCGACTGGTCCGCGTACGACTTCAGCTTCGACTGGATCGTGACGGACTCCATCCAGATCCAGTTCGCCCTTGCAGTGGACGGACTCAGCATCCTGATGGTGTTCCTCAGCGCTCTGCTGACACCTCTGGTCATCCTGTTCTCCGCAGCGGAGAGCGACAGGGCGAACTACTTCCACACCCTCCTCCTCGCGATGGAGGTCGGACTCATGGGAGTCTTCATGGCGGCGGACTACTTCCTGTTCTACGTCATGTGGGAGATCACACTGATCCCCATGTACTTCCTGATCAGCTGGTATGGAGGACCCAGGAGGCACTATGCCGCCATCAAGTTCTTCATCTACACCCACGTGGCATCCCTCGTCATGCTCATCGGAATCTTCGCGATGGGCTGGCAGGCCATGGACATGGTCGGAGTCGCTGACTTCAGCTTCTCCTCGATGGCCATCCTCATGCCTCAGACGTCCCAGGTGTTCCAGGTCGCAGTGTTCGCACTGCTGTTCTTCGGATTCATGGTCAAGATGCCTTCCGTGCCCTTCCACACATGGCTTCCCGACGCACACGTCGAGGCGCCCACCGCAGGATCCGTCATCCTGGCCGGTGTCATGCTCAAGATGGGATCCTACGGTATCATCAGGATCTGCCTGCAGTGCTTCCCCGAGGGGGCCGCCTACTGGCAGTGGGTGATCATCGCCATCGGTATCCTGTCCATGGTCTACGGCGCCTACGCCTGCATCGCGCAGACCGATCTCAAGAAGATGGTCGCATTCTCGTCCATCAGCCACATGGGAATGGTCATGCTCGGAATCGGATGCCTGTCCGACATCGGAATAACCTTCGCAATCTTCCAGATGTTCGCCCACGGACTGATCAGTGCAATGCTGTTCATGGTGTGCGGATTCACCGGTCACGCCCTCGGAACCAGGGAGATCCCCCTGCTGGGAGGACTTGCCGGGAAGATGCCGATCTTCGCGACCTTCATGATGATCTCGTTCATGGCGTCCCTCGGACTGCCCGGACTTGTCGGATTCTGGGGAGAGTTCCCTCTCGTCTACGGATTCTACGAGTTCGTCCAGGCCAACGGCGTCCTCTGGCTGCTGATCTTCTGCCTGCTGACCCTCATGCTCACCGCAGGATACTACCTGTGGTCCATGCAGAGGACTCTCTTCGGGCCCGAGACCACCAAGATCGACCTCGAGCACGTGCACGACATCAGCAAGCCTGAGTTCGCGGCGCTCGCCATCCTGGCGATCCTCGTCGCAGCCTTCGGAGTCTGGCCCGATGCCGCACTTAGCTTCATCGACCCCTATGTCGACATACTTGTTGGGGTGATCTGATGTTCGTAGCTGACATATTCGGAGACTATGCCGCAGTGGCACCGATGATCCTGCTGCTCATCGCAGCCCTCATCATCCCCGCGGTCCATATCCTCGGAAAGAAGAGGACGGCCACCTGGGCGGTAGCCCTCGTGTTCGTCGTCGCATCCCTGCTGATCAACCTGTACATGCTCACTGAGGAGTTCACCGGAAGCACTCTCGGAATGTACGACTACAACGCGTACACCGGGCTGATGGTGCTGCTCTTCCAGATCGTGCTGTTCCTGGCGGTCCTCGTCTCCAACGCGAGCACCGAGACCACCAGGCTCCACGTCGGAGCGTTCTACTCCCTGATCATAGGTGCAACCACCGGTATGATGTTCGTCGCCGGGTCCTCGGATCTGCTGACCATCTTCGTCGGTGTCGAGCTGACCAGTATCTCCTCGTACGCCCTCGTGACCATGAAGAGGAACGACTCCAGGGCCGCGGAGGCAGGTGTCAAGTACGTCATCGTCGGAGGACTGTCCACAGCCCTCACCATCTACGGTATCTCGATGATCTACGGACTCTTCGGAACCACCGACATCGCGACCATCGCCGCGTCCACGGCTGTCACCGACATGACCTGGATGCTCGCGGTCGGTCTCGTGTGCATGGTCGCAGGATACGGGTTCAAGATCGCAGCGGTGCCCTTCCACATGTGGGCGCCCGATGTGTACGAGGGAGCCCCCTCCCCCGTCTCTCTGTTCCTGGCAACGGGATCCAAGAAGATGGGACTCGGGGTCTTCTTCCAGATCTTCCTGGTCCTGTTCGTCGCCGGATCGTCCCTCAGTGCGATCTGCGGGGAGGAGGTCCAGTACCTCTTCGCTATCATCGCGGCGTTCACCATGACCATCGGAAACGTGGTCGCAATCGCCCAGAACAACATCAAGAGGATGCTCGCATACTCGTCCATCGCCCAGGCAGGATACATCCTGATCGTCATGGCGGTCATGACCGAGTACGGTGTCGCATCCGGTATGTTCCACATGTTCACACACGTGTTCATGAAGGGCGGAGCGTTCCTCATCGTCGGTGCGCTCATCTGCGCCGGCATCGGTGAGAAGATCTCCGATTACAAGGGACTTGCAAAGAGGGCACCGTTCCTGGCTGCCGCGATGCTCCTGTTCCTGTTCTCTCTGGCAGGAATTCCCCCGCTCGCAGGATTCACTTCGAAGTTCTTCCTGTTCAACTCCGCCATCGGCGGGGTCGACGGAGTCACTTCCCAGTGGGTCTGGCTCGCATTCATCGCCATCCTGAACTCGGCCATCTCGCTGTACTACTACGCGAGGGTCGTCAAGGCGATGTACATCGAGAAGGGAAGCTCCACCGAGAAGATCGTGATCCCCAAGACCTTCCTGGCCGCCATCGTGATCTGCGTCGTCTTCGTGATCGTCCTGGGAGTGTACCCCACTCTCCTCTTCGATCTCTGCGAGACCGCAGCGTCCGTCCTGTTGGGCTGACGGCCCTTCAAACCTTTTAGAAACCACTTCGCCCCGTAGCTTCGTGCTGCGGGTGCTTCTCTCTTGATATCTCTTAAATAGGGAACGCGTATGTAGACGCAATGTCCGTACCCTGGCACTCGTATATTGCATCGGAGTTGGAGACTCTCGAGAAGCTCATGGAGAGGGATCTCGAGTCCGAGAACCCCGAGCTCACCGAGATGTGCAGATATGTCGTCGGCGCCGGAGGCAAGCGTCTCAGGCCCTCTCTGTGCATCCTGTCATATTATGCGTGCGGGGGAAAGGATGCCGAGAAGCCCATAAAGATCGGTGCAGGGTTCGAGATCATCCACAGTGCCACGCTCGTCCATGACGACATCAACGACCAGGGCGAGGTCAGGCGCGGGAGGAAGACCCTTCATCGCGAATATTCTGTCAGCAAGGCGATCATTGCCGGGGACTACATGTTCGCCATGGGATTCAGACTCCTTGCGGAGGTCGCACCGCACATCGTGGACTACATCGTGGAGGCCTCTGCCTCCATGGGTGCGGGGGAGTTCGTGCAGAAGGACTTCGAGCACAAGACATCCGTGACCGAGGCGGATTATCTCAACATCATTTCCAGCAAGACGGCCAAGCTCTTCGAGGCGTCTGCGAAGTCTGGGGCGGCCGTCGCCAACACAAGCGGCGAGAACCTCGAGGCGGTGGGCCAGTTCGCACTCAAGATCGGGATGGCGTTCCAGATCGTCGATGACACCCTGGACGTATCCGGGGACCCGACGAAGACCGGAAAGGCCGTGGGGACGGACCTCATCGAGGGAAAGCCCACCCTTCCCGTGATCTACGCCATGGAGGATCCGGAGGTAGGGCCTCAGATCCGCGAGATCTTCGTGAAGGAGTTCCCTACCGAAGAGGATGTCCGCAACGCGCTGGCACTCATACAGAGGACCGATGCGATCGCAAGATGCATGGAGAAGGCGAACGATATCGCCATGGAGTCGCGCGACCAGCTCGGGATCCTGCCAGATTCGAAATACAAGGACGCCCTTCTCGATGTGGCGGATTATGTGATCCGCCGTGAAAGGTGATCCCATGGACAGTGTGGATGTTCTCGTCGTTGGCTCTGGACCTGCAGGCAGCACCGCCGCAAGATTCGCGGCAGAGGCCGGAGCATCGGTCATGATGATCGAGAGGCGTCCCGAGGTAGGGGTGCCGGTCAGGTGCGGGGAGTTCATGCCCGGTCTGGCTGAGATCAGAGGCATGTTCCCGAACCTGGAGGATGCAGAGTCCCTCTTCGACATCCCCGACAGCCTACGCTGCCTCGACATCAAAGGGATCAAGCTTGTGGACCCGAAGGACGAGATCACCCTTCTGGACTTCGACGGGTACACGACGGATCGCGACCTCTTCGACCAATATCTCGCGGGACGGGCCGTCGAGGCGGGCGCGAACCTGGAGATGAACTGCAGCTTCGATTCCATCAGGGACGGGGTCGCGAAGACGTCCTCAGGGGACATACGCTACAAGGTCATCATAGGCGCCGATGGTCCCGGGTCCCGGGTATCCAGGAGTCTGGGCCTTCAGAGGAATCAGAACCCGTATCCCGCAGTGACGGCTCAGGTCAAGGGCGATTTCGAGCCGTACATGTACATGTATTTCGGGGGCATAGCCCCGGGGGCCTACGGATGGATCATCCCGAAGGACGGACGTGCCAATGTCGGCGTGGGATTCTCGCCGAAGTTCGCACAGGGGTCCCTATCGGGATTCTTCGACACCTTCGCGCAGAAGCGCGGGTTCACGGGCTACTCGAAGCTCGAGGGAAAGTACGTCCCGAGCGAGGGTCCCATACCCAGGACGGTCTCCGGGAACGGTATGGTCGTGGGCGATGCCGCCGGACAGGTCATATCAGTAAACGGAGGGGGCATACCTCTGGCGATGATCGCTGGCCGCGTCTGCGGACAGGTGGCGGCAGGGAACGTGAATGCATCGGCCCCGCTCTCGGATTACGAGGAGCAGTGGCGCAGGATCATGGAGAAGCCCCTGAAGACCGCGGCATTCAACAAGAAGCTCGCGGACATGTTCGCCTTCAGGTCTGAGAAGAGCACCGTCCTGTGCATGAAGATCCTGGGGGCCCGCAGGATGGGCAATCTGATCCGTTGCAAGCGCATATTCCCGTGATCGCTTCTTTCTGCAGGCTCTCATCGGAGAGCCGCAGATCGGACACTCGTCGGACCTCTCCTTGTACCATTTCTTGCAGCCGATGCACTGATAGTTCCATCTGACCACCTTCTTGATGCCCTTGGTGCCGACCGCACGGAATTCCAGTCCCAGGACGCGTGCGACGTTCTGGATGGAGTAGTCGTCTGACAGGATGGTCCCGTCGACGTCCAGAGCCAATGCAAGGACCGTCTTGTCCATCGGGGACAGCCTTCCTATGTCTCCCGTCTTCCGGGCGGCCTCGTCAACCCTCTCGAGCGATTCCTTGGAGCAGTCCGAGGTCCTGAGAAGGTCGCCCCAGAGGCTCAGGCGCGGATCGTCGAAGCTCTGAAGCTCCCTTATGACCCCTGTGGGACACACGTAGTCCTCGTCGGGCGGGGCATCCATAGTGAACAGCGCCGAGGTATCCAGAACGAGCATGAACTCGTATCATCATGGTCGTATTAATCCTGGTTCCCTGCACAGGTATTTACGTGTCCCTTCCGTACGGGAGTCGATAGCATGGATGTTCTCGGAGTCATCGTGATTATGCTCAACGGGCTCTGGCTCTTTCTTCCGGCGATGCTGCCCAATTCCGCGGCCGTGGTCTTCGGGGGAGAGACTAAGATAGACTTCGGAAAGTCATGGAGGGGCAAGAGGATCTTCGGTGACGGGAAGTCGTGGAGAGGGTTCTTCGGCGGTGCGCTGTCCGGTATCGCGCTCGGTCTCATCCTCATAGGGATCGCCGCACTCTTCGGGTCCGAAGACTATTGGGGCTTCGGAGGATTCTGGGGCAACGTCGGCGTGATCGCCTGCCTGTCATTCGGGGCCATATTGGGGGACCTGTGCGCAGCGTTCATCAAGAGAAGGCTGGGACTGGCCAGGGGCCAGAAGGCGCCGGTACTCGATCAATACGACTTCGTCATCGGGGCGTTCTGTGTCACCGCCCTGTTCTACCCCGATTGGATCTATGCGCATTTCATAGAGGGCTGGCACATAGCGGCCCTCATATTCATCCTCGTGATCATGTTCGCTATCCACAGGACGGCGAACATAATCGGATACAGGATGGGCTTGAAGAAGGAGCCCTGGTGATTCATATGAGTGAGCTTTCGGATGCTTTGAAAGAGTGCGGCGCACTGCAGTTCGGCGAGTTTACCCTCGCGTCCGGCGCGAAGAGCGATTATTACATCAACATCAAAAAGGCGAGCACCGACCCGAAGGTGCTGGGCCTGATAGCACGCCTCATGGCCGACAAGGTCAGGGAGAACGGCATCGAGGCGGACAGGATCGCAGGAGTGGTTCTGGGTGCGGTCCCTCTCGAGGCCGCGTTGGCCCTCGAGACCGGCCTTCCGTTCGTGATGGTCCGCAAGGAGAAGAAGGACCATGGCACCGGGAAGCAGATCGAGGGTGACCTCAATGCAGGGGAGACCATCCTCATGGTCGAGGATGTGGTGACCACGGCAGGGTCCTGCGTCAAAGGCATACAGGTCCTGAGGGAGGCGGGGGCGGACGTGAAGTGGGTCCTCTCCGTCATAGACCGCGAGGCCGGAGGTGCCGAGGCCCTGGAGGCCGAGGGCGTCCGTTTCATACCCCTGGTCAAGGGATCCGAGCTACTGGGAGAGAGATGAGGCCGGAACCGGACTGCAGGCTCTGCGGACTCTGCGAAGGACGCACACAGGTAGTCTACCCGGACGGGAGGCCCGGCGGGGTGGTGCTTGTGGGGGAGGCCCCCGGTGAGAACGAGGACGAGCAGGGAAGGCCCTTCGTAGGCCGTTCCGGCAAGATCCTCTCGGACATGATGTCCAGGCACGGATTCTCCCGTTCCGATGTCATGATCACCAACACCGTCAAGTGCAGGCCCCCCGGGAACAGGGACCCGAGCCCGGCCGAGATGGAGGCCTGCAGGCCCTTCCTGCAATCCGAACTGCAGAGTGCCAGACTGGTCGTGGGGCTGGGGAAGTCCGCATGTCGCGACCTGATGGGCTACGACGGTCCGATGGCGCAGGTCGCCAACAGGATCGTCAGCATAGACGTCGGCGGAAGGCAGGTCGACTTCATGCCGACGTACCATCCCGCGGCGACGATATACAACAAGGAAGCCCGTGCGAAGCTGGATGAGGCGATGGGAATGGTCGCGGAACGCATTGCACCGGACATGAGGTTCGGCGGGTTCATGCTGGACATGGACGGCACGATATACAAGGGCGGGCAGCCCATCCCGGGAGCGAGGGAGTTCATATCGTTCCTCAGGGAGCGCAGGATACCGTTCGTGTTCCTGACCAACAACTCCAGCCACGATCGTGGCTTCTACAGCGACAAGCTGCGCCGTCTGGGCTTCGACGCCTCCGAGAAGGACGTGCTCACATCCACCACCGCGACCATCCGCTTCCTGATCTCCGAGCGTTTCGGCAGGACGGTGTACCCGGTCGCCGTGCCCGGAGTGGTGAGGGAGATGGATGATGCCGGAGTCCCTATCGTGGACGAGGATCCAGACATAGTCGTGCTCACCTTCGACACCACGATCACGTACGAGAAGATCAACAAGGCGTTCCATTTCGTCAGGAACGGTGCGGAGCTGATAGCCACGCATCCTGACGACCTGTGTCCGACGGAGGACTCCTACGACATAGACATCGGGCCGTTCATAAGGATGTTCGAACAGATGTGCCAGACTACCGCAGTCGTCATAGGGAAGCCCAACCGTCTCATGCTGGAGATGGCCGCGCGCGAGATGGGCGTCAGGCCCGATGACACCGTCATGGTCGGGGACCGCCTGTACACGGACATAGCGATGGCGGACCGTGCCGGGACGCAGTCCATACTGGTGCTCTCCGGTGAGACAGACCGCGCCATGCTGGAATCGTCGGACGTCAGGCCGACCGTCACGCTCGGTTCCGTCGCGGACATACCCTCGCTCGTCGATAGGCTGTCCTGAGGCCGCGGACCTGCTTTTCTTTATATACCGCGCATGCGTTGTGTATTTGTCGCGTGCGCGGGCGGGAATTGAAGGGGTCCCGACCGGACCGTAACACATGCGGCATGGGATGCGAAGGGCCTATGGGAGGCCTTAGCCCGAAAGGGGTGTTTGACAGGTGCATTTGAAAGCGGTCGAGATGGAGAATTTCAAATCGTTCGGCGGTAAGCTAACAGTGCCGCTGATGGATGGGTACACTGCCGTGACGGGGCCGAACGGTTCCGGGAAGTCCAACATCACGGATGCCATCCTGTTCGTCCTGGGTCCGAAGAGCTCCAAAGCGGTCCGCGCAGGGAAGCTCACCGACCTGATCTTCGATGGGGGCAAGTCCCGGAGCAAGGCCGGGTTCACGAAGGTCTCCCTCGTGTTCGACAACAGGGACCGCGTGATGCCCTGGGACGATGACGAGGTGCGTCTCACCCGTCATGTCAAGATATCGGACAACGGTTCAGACTACAGTTCGTATTTCTACGTCAATGACCGCAAGTCCACGATGTCGGAGTTTGACAGCCTCCTGACCAAGGCCAGGATATCCGCGGACGGCTACAACCTGGTGCAGCAGGGGGACGTCACGCGCATCGTCCAGATGGGGAACCTGGAGCGCCGCCGCATCATCGACGGCATATCCGGGATATCCAGCTTCGATGCGGACATCGACAGGGCCAGGTCCGAGAAGCAGGAGGCGGAGACCAACCTTGACCGCATCGGCATAGTCATGGAGGAGCTGTCCCATCAGATCGAGAAGCTAGACAGGGACCGTCAGGACGCCCAGAGGTACATCGATGCCCAGGCGGCACTGGAGGTCGCCAGGGCCCAGTTCGCGCACAGGCGCCTGCAGATGGAGCTGTCCAAGCAGTCGTCCATCGCGGAGCATGTGGACCGTCTCGAGGGGAGGATCGAGTCCTGCGTCGAGACGAAGGCGAGACTCGAGGCGGACCGCGAGGCCAAGGAGAGGGAGATCGCCGACACCGAGAGGGAGATAGCCGAGAAGATCGGACCGGAGTACACCGAGCTCAAGAAGAGGATCGAGAACGCGAAGATCGACCTCGCCACGAAGAGCAACATGGTCGAGTCGGCGCAGTCCGACATGGAGGAGCAGGAGGGCTTCAGACAGACCTTCGAGGAATCCATCGCGGAGAACAACGAGCAGATCAACGTGCTCAGGCAGAAGTCCGTGGAGCTGGCCGAGAGGCTGGCATCGTCCGAATCGTCGAAGGTCGAGGCCGAGGCCGAGGAGAGGCAGATCTCCGAGGCGATATCCCAGACCGGAGGGGAGCAGAGGCAGCTCCAGGAGAGGCTGGATGGTCTGGATGCGGAGTTCTCGGAGGGGTCGGAGGCCCTCAGGACGGCGCAGGGACGTCTGTCCAAGGCGGAGGCAGCGGCCGACGAGGCGCACTCCGCGGTCGCGTCACTGGACGAGAAGATCCAGGGGATAGACTTCGAGATAAAGGATGCGGAGTGGAGCCTCGACCAGATGAAGGCCGAGGCGGGACCGAGCACGGAGGACTTCTCGAACAGGATCCTGGAGGCCAAGCGCAGGGAGGCCGAACTGGAGAGGCAGGAGGCCGCCCTCGACTCGATGTACCGCAGGATAGACTCCGAATACAATTCGATGCAGGCGGAGAAGCGCGTCTCCGACAGGATGAACCGCGGCGGTGCGGCCGTGGAGGCCATACTCTCGCTGAGGAACCGCGGGGAGATGCGCGGGATACACGGCACGGTGCAGGAGCTCGCGACCGTGGACAAGGAGTACGAGACCGCCCTCTCAGTCGCTGCAGGCGGGAAGATGATGGCCGTGGTGGTCGACGACGACCAGGTGGCCGCGGACTGCATATCGTACCTCAAGAGGGAGAGGCTGGGGCGCGTGACGTTCCTCCCGCTGACCAAGATGATGGGGGGCAAGCCCCGCGCCAAGGCGATAATCTCCGAGAAGGACTCCGAGGGCTACGCCATAAACCTCATAGATTTCGATCAGAGGTACCAGAACGTGTTCTGGTACGTCCTCGGCGACACGCTGGTCGTCCGGGACATGGATGCCGCCCGCAGGATAATGGGCGGGATCAGGATAGTGACCAGGTCGGGAGAGCTCGTCGAGGCTTCCGGGGCCATGGTCGGAGGGACGATCAGCCAGCAGAACCTGGCGAAGTTCGGTGCGGCGTCCGAGGACAAGCTCACGGAACTCGGCGAGAAGCTCCGCCACGTGCAGGAGCAGCTGGCGGACGTCCGCTCGAGGCTCCGCGGAGTCCGTGACGAGATCCGCTCGATCGACGACGAGATGCGCAGGGCCTCCTCGTCGGGGATGCAGCAGAGGGAGCAGATCGCACAGGTCAAGGGACGCGTGGAGGAGCTCAGGAAGGCCCGCAGGGCCTCGTCCGAGGACATCCGCGTCGCACGCGAGAGGATGGCGTCCGCAGACGCGGAGTTCGAGAAAGCGAGGTCGGAGTTCGGTGCGGCATCCGAGAGGATGTCCGCCGTCACCGACGAGCGCACGCGCGTGAAGGAGCGCATGGCGAAGATCGCGCCCGTGGAGCTCCAGACCCGCATACAGGCCGTGCGCGAGAGGCTCTACAACCTGCGCAACGGCATAAACGACCTGAGGATGCAGATCAACGGTGCCGAGACCGAGATAAACGGCCTCGGGAAGCAGAACGAGTCCCTGCAGGTCCAGCTGGACTCCGTCGTCCGGTCGATAGACGCGGATGCCAAGGCGATACGCGAAGGCACCGAGCAGATGGAGCGCTCCAGGTTGGACCTCAACGCCCTGAGGTCCATAGAGTCGCAGATGGAGGGCGGGATAGCCGACCTCCGCAACCGTAAGGACGCCCTCAACGAGGAGAGGTACGGGCTCGATGCAGACATCCGCGAGAAGGCCAAGGACATAGAGAACTCGAAGGCCTCCCTGGAGTCGTTCCGCGCGCAGTCGATAGCCGCGGCCGAATCCGTGGCGCAGTGCCGTGCCGAGGTCGAGGCGATCACCGTGGAGGTGCCTGAGCCGATACCCTCGGAGGAGGAGATCCGCAAGGCCATCAGGGCCCAGGAGAACACACTCGCGCGCATCGGGAACGTCAACCTCAGGGCGATCCAGGACTACGAGGAGAAGAAGGCCCGCTACGACTCGCTGGACATGGAGGTCGGCAGCCTCAACAGGCACATCAGGGAGCTCTCGGACCTCATGTCATCGCTCTCCGCGAAGAAGAAGGGACTCTTCATGAAGTCCTACGATGCCATAAACGAGAACTTCAAGGAGATTTACGCGGAGCTCTCAGGCGGAGGGGAGGCATACATGGGCCTGGAGGACGAGGACGACCCCTTCGCGGGCGGGCTGATGATAAACGCCAAGCCGAAGAACGGGAAGCTTCTGAGGCTCGAGGCCCTCTCCGGAGGGGAGAAGTCCCTCACCGCACTGTCGTTCATATTCGCCATACAGGAGCACCAGCCCTCCCCGTTCTACGTGCTGGACGAGGTGGACATGTTCCTCGACTCGGTCAATGCGGAGATGGTCGCGCGCAGGGTCAGGGAGAGCTCCTCGAAGGCGCAGTTCATACAGGTATCGCTGAGGAAGGTCACGCTGGCACTGGCCGATCACCTCATAGGGGTGACGAGGCCGCCGTCGGGCATAAGCAAGGTCATCATGCAGCCGGACCTGGCGGAGGTATCCCGCTACGAGGAGCAGGCTGCGGACAAGGGTCAGGAGTTGAGTTGAGATGGATGGGAACACCAGGATGGAGGATCTGGAGCAGCATCTGCTGTTCCACAGGGCCCTCGCCGATGACGACGAGGCCTTCAGGAGGATAGGGGGGTACATGGACATCCTCTCCCGCGCAGGCACGGGGGAGAGGCTCCAGGACCCGATAGACGAGTCGATCCGTGCCGTGTTCAGCCTCGTGCTGGACAACGGCATCGATCCCTGGGAGGTCAACCTCTCGGAATTCACCAGGATGTATGAGGAGAAGGTCACGTCCAACAGGTTCGACATGATCGTGGCGGGGAAGCTCCTGCTGATGGCATGGAAGATCCTGAGGCTGCAGTCCGAGTCCACCAGGGTCAGGAGCGAGCCGCCCGTGGACGTCGTCGAGGAGCTGGATGACAGCTTCTTCTATTCGGACGACGAGACGATGTTCGTCCCGGAGGTCAGCTTCCGCGAGGCGTTCCAGAGGCAGCCCGAACGCCCCGTCACCGTCTACGAGCTCATCGATGCCTTCGAGGATGCCCGCCGCGAGGTGGAGATCCAGAGGGAGCGCGAGCGCGTCCGCAGGGAGTTGAAGGCCAGGGAGCCCAGGACCTTCGACAACAAGGCCCATGACGAGGACGACGAGAGGGACGTGGAGTCCGTCTGGCAGAGGATCGAGAAGCTCGGCACCGGTCAGATCGACATACGCGACCTGTACACCGCGGACATGAAGGAGAACCTGACGACGTTCGTGTCCATACTCCATCTCGTGAGGGACGGCAGGCTGGCCATCTGGCAGGACGAGCTCCCGTACGGGACGATATTCCTCGAGATCAAGACTGAGTGGACCTCCGGGACGCTGGAGGACAATCCCGATGCGATGATCCCCGAGGCGGTGAACCGATTTGGATCCCAAGGCCGCCGTCGAGGCCGCGCTGTTCTCCAGCTCGGAGAACCTGAAGATCTCGGACATAGCGGAGCGCATCGGGATGCCGGAGGACCAGGTCCGCACCGCGATCCTGGACCTCCGCCGCGATTACGACAACCGCGATTCGGCGATCGTGATAGCCAAGATAGGGAACGAGTTCAGGATGATGCTCCGTTCCGAGTACTCGGACTTCACCGGGAAGTTCGGGAAGGCGGAGCTGTCCGGCGGTCTCATGAGGACGCTGAGCACCATAGCGTACAATCAGCCCGTCCTCCAGTCCGAGCTCGTGAAGACCCGCGGACCCCGTGCGTACGACGACGTCCACAGGTTGGTGGAGATGGACTTCGTGTCCGGCAAGCGTTCGGGGCAGACCCTCGAGCTCACCACCACCAAGAAGTTCTCGGAGTACTTCGGCATAGGGTCCACCAGGAAGGCCGACATCCGCAAGTGGATCGAGTCGCAGGCCTCCAACTCCAAGGACCAGAGGTCCGAAGGGTCCGAATGACCTCCTGTCCCGGGGCATCGCCCCCGGGTCCGCACATCATGTTCGTCGGGTCCTGACGGGCCGGGTCATATTTTTTCATAAATCATAAAATGGAACTGTCACAAATCATAAAATGGAGACATCATAAGTGCACTGGATTACAAACATAGTTGGCATATTCATCCATTATATATTCTGGACGTATACGGCTCGACCATGTCCGTCCAAGATCTGTCATCCCCCGCACAGGGACGAATTCAAGGCGATCGTGCAGACTATGACACCATTGCCGAAGTGAGTGATCTCGTGGTAAGATTCGGAGACCATGCGGCGGTCGACGGTCTGACGTTCGATGTCAGGCGCGGGGAGATCTTCGGATTCCTGGGGCCTAATGGTGCTGGAAAAACCACGACCATCCGCTCAATAACAACAATCCAGAGACCGACTTCCGGTAGGATCACCATCGATGGATTCGATTCGTCCAATGATTATCTCGAGGCTAGGAAACGCATCGGCATCGCACAGCAGCATATCTCATTGGACAAGGATCTGACCGTTCGCCAGAACATCAAACAACACGCTCTTCTCCATAAGATCCCCAAGTCGGAGCTGGATTCGAGGGTAGAATACGCATCCGACCTTCTGGGTTTGCAGGAGTACCTGGATCATAAGGTGGAGAACCTGTCGGGCGGATGGAAGAGGAAAGCATCGATAGTCTGTGCCATAGTGCATCGTCCGGACCTACTTCTGTTGGATGAGCCAACTGCAGGTCTGGACACAAGAGCCAGACACATTCTTTGGGATCTCGTCAGGGAGCTGAACCACAGAGGGACCACCATATTCCTGACCACACACTACATGGACGAGGCGGAGTCCCTATGCGACAGGGTGGCCATCATAAATCATGGGAAGATGGTCGCCATGGGGACTATAGATGAGCTCAGGGACACCATCGGACGTGTCGCCGTGGAGGTTTCCAGCGGCGGAAGATCGATCATCAGATACTTCCGGTCCAGGGAGGAGGCGAAGGAATATGCCGGTACCCTGGGCGATGAATACGTCAACATCAGAAGGACCACCCTGGAAGACGTCTTTTTGGAGTTGACCGGTGAGGACAGGGGACGGTTGTCATGAGCATCCGGTCTGTGGTCGATGAGACATACAGGGTTGCCTGGGGAGATCTCGTTTACACGAAGGAGAACATCATAGAGATACTTGTCACAAGTCTCATAGGTCCTCTTCTATACCTTCTGGCTTTCGGTTTCGGGATCGGAAGGAGCATCTCCAGCGATCCTGAGATGTATCTGGCGTTCATAGTACCCGGCATCATCGCCCTGACCACACTGTCTGCCACGTTCAGCACGATATCCATGAAGATACTGATCCAAAGACTGTTCTACATGAGCTTCGATGAACTTCTCCTGTGTCCTGTCCATGTCTCTGCGATAATTCTGGGAAAATGTCTATCCGGTGTCATACGCGCCACATTGAGTTGTACGGCCCTTATGATCGTCGGACACCTGATATCCCCTGCAGTAACATTTAATCCGCTGGCTATCGTCGTAATCATCTTCGCTGGACTCATATTCTCCATGTTGGGGCTGCTGGCCGGGATGCTTACCAACAACACTCAGAAACTCAACATGTTCTCTGCATTGGTAATCGTACCCATGACCTTCCTATGCGGTACGTTGTTCAGTGCGGAATCCCTCCCTTCGGTCGCATTTGCGGTCGTCTACATGCTTCCGTTGACCCACGTCAGTGAGCTCATGAGGGGGATAATGCTCGACACGGGGATCCCTTTGGATTCGGTCGTGATCCTGATAGTCTATGCGATAGCATTTTTCACCATCTGCTGGTGGCTGATCAAGACGAACCGTTGCTGAATCCGCGTCCGTCCGTCAAGGCCGGAGATCGATGCCATAAATCATGGGTCCGGTCGACATCATACACGTACGAGCCGTCCGGTGCGATCATCACCATGCCGGATCTCCGAGATGCACGAGGTCTCACGGGGTCGGGGATTCCTGGAGACCTCGGCAATGTTGTTTCGACGGGACGGCTACGATCCACCATCTCCGTTCGTTTATCGCATTCACATCTTTTTGTTCTTCAGCAGCCACCAGGTGATGCCGTAGAACAATGTCATGAACGCTATCATGACTATCAGAGATACCCATGGGAACTCATAGTAGCCTGGTAGCGCGGCCGCCCTGATGCATTCGCTGGAATGGGTGAGCGGAAGACAATACAGGACCGCTTGGAATATCGCAGGTAGTGAGGATACGGAGAAGAATGTGCCGCACAGGAAGGTCATGGGCAGGATGACAAGGCTGTTGAATGTCGCCATGCTTTGATGAGACTTGGCGATCAGGGCGGCTGCCACTCCGAGAAATGAGAACATGGCGCAGTTCATCACTACGCAGATTACGAATAGGGGCGTCACCTGGAGCTCAGGTGCCAGAGTGAGTCCCAATATGTACAGGAGTCCACAGGCCAGCAGTCCTCTGACCACTCCCAGGGTGCTCTTTCCCAGAACGATGGCATGTAGGCTCAGAGGGCAGATAGTCATCTCATCGAAGCTCTTGTAATACAATCTCTGGACGTTTAGCCTGGTGGATGTTGCGGAGAACGATGTGTTCAGCGACGACAGCGCCACTATGCCGGGGATGACAAAGGCCACATACGAGAGTCCCAGCTCTGCGGACCCAGTCCTCAGCCCGTACCCGAACGCTATCAGGTAGAGGATGGGACTCATCAGGCTCATGATCAGGATGTTCCAGAAGTTGTGTCTCATGAACATCAGGTCGCCCCAGGCGACATGGTATGTCTGTCTGAGCAGGTTGGTCATCTCATCGCCTCCGCCGATCTGCCGGTGAGCTCGACGAACACGTCTTCGAGACTGGTCTTGCGGATCCTGATGTCCGATTCCGTCTCCAGCGATGAAGCGAAATCCTGGGCCTCCTGGCGGTTCCTGAAGTAGCGATACAGGGTCTTCTCGCCATCGGCATACTCCACTGCTATTGAACCTATGGAATCGCAAAGGGTCTTCGGTTCCTCCAAGGCGATGAGCTTCCCGTGATCGATGATTCCGACCCTGTCGCATAGAGCCTCCGCCTCCTCGATGTAGTGTGTCGTGAGGAAGATCGTGGTACCGCGCTTGTGCAGCGATTTCACGATGTCCCAGAGCAGACGGCGGGCGTTTATGTCCAGGCCCGAGGTCGGTTCGTCCAGGAACAGGACCTCGGGATCATGGAGCATGGCACAGACGATCGCTGCCCGTTTCTTCCATCCTCCAGACAGGGAGTCCACCGGTTTGTTCAGATATTCCGCGAGTCCGAAGTATTCGGTTAGCTCCGCGATCCGGGCACTCCTTTCATCCTTCCGTATGTCATGGTACATGGCGTGGGAGATCATGTTCTCTCTGATTGTCAGGTCCTTGTCCAAGGAGACCTGTTGCTGGATGACCCCTATGCAGTTCTTGGCGGCTATCGGATCCTTGGACGTGTCATGTCCGCATATCTCCACGGATCCCTCGTCGAAGTCGGTGAGGGTGGAGATGCATCTGACGGTGGTGGTCTTGCCGGCTCCGTTAGGACCCAAGAATCCGAATATCTCTCCATTGTGGACGTTCAGATCGAGGTGGTCCACTGCCATCTTCTCGCCGAAACGCTTGACAAGGTTGCGAATGACTATCACATCACTGTCTGATTCGTTCATTAAAGGCGTTTTCCCGGGAATGGAGTTATTAGTAGTGGGAGATCGAGACTACATTACCATAGGTTATTTACGATTGCCAGGACGGCCGAGGTCATTCGCAAATGTTCGGTAACGAGCTTCGGGGATCTCAGAGCATATAAGGCGGTGGGAGTCCAGACAGGGGCCAGGTGGATCAATGAGGGAGTACACTGGCGGCGTGGGCGGTAGAAAGGTTCAGATAACCTATCTGACAATCGGAGGTAGCAACGTGTCCGTGGATATCGGGCGGGCCCTTGAGGGCTTGGATTCGAATGCGGCCTCGGTCATCCTGAGGACATACATGTCGGAGGATACCATCCGTGACCCGAAGGAGTTCAGGGACATGATCAGATCCGCTCGTGATTCTGCCCTCATGATCATGAACTTCCATGGCGATCCGTCGGGATACAAGTTGTATGACAGATTCCTTGAGGAGCTGACGGATGGCAACATCAGCACCTTCGTCCTCTGCAACATACGCGAGGCAATGGATGAGACTCGCAGGTTGTTTCATGGTGATGACAGCGAGTATCGCGCCATCGTCTCATACCTTCGTCTCGGTGGTCCGGAGAACATGCGCAGGTTGGCCGCATATCTTGTCAAAATATGTGGCGATCCCGGCATCGCGTGTATGGAGCCAGTCAGGGAATGCATGCAGGGCCTCTGGCATCCGGACATCCCGGATATGGATAGGGATTCCATGTTGGCCCGTATCGATCCCAAGAAGCCGACCGTCGGGGTCCTGATCCCTCAACCGTCGGTGATCCACGGGAGGACTGGACATCACGCCATGCTCATCCATGCGATGGAGTCCATGGGCGCCAATGTGATTCCGGTATTCTTGGCGGCGGCCCCTGATGCAATCTCTGGTTCCGAAGGAGGGGAGACCGTCATCAGGCGGTACTTCATGGACGAGGGTCGCAGAAGGGTCGATTCCGTGGTTCTTGCAGGATTCGGATTTTCATTCCTGACCCTCTGCAGTCCGGGGGACGGTTCCGGCGGGAGGAGTGGGATATTCGAGGATCTGAACGTCCCCGTACTAGGTGCGCTGGGCATCTTCCGTCCGCAGAAGGATTGGGAAGAGGATGGCATAGGCATGCAGGGCGGGGAGCTGGCCATATCCGTGGCTCTTCCGGAGCTGGACGGCCAGCTGACCACAGTTCCCTACACGTTCAATGAGACAGATGCGGACGGTCGCGACATCGTGACATTCAGGGAGGACAGGATCGGGACGATAGCCGCCATGGCTGTTCGTTGGGCCCGGGTATCCCACGTTCCTGTATCCGAGAGGAAGGTGTCCATCCTGTTCAATGGAGGAACCCTCAGCAACGGGTCCATCGGTGCCGCCGGAGGTCTGGACACATTCGAGAGCGTATGCTCGATCATGAGACGTATGGCTGACGCGGGATACACCATTGACCGCATCCCCTCCTCCGGCCGCGAGATCATCGACGAGATGCTCGCAGCGATCACCAACAATCTCGAATGGGTGGAGGAATCCGACATCTCTTCCAGGGCGACCGATCTGATCGATTGCGGAACGTATGAGGGGTGGGCGGAGGACACGGAACAGAGGCATTATGGCTGGGTATGCAAGGACTGGGGACAGCCTCCGGGAGATATCATGACCCATGACGGACGTTTCATAGTGCCGGGTGTGAGGAACGGAAACGTCTATCTGGGCCTGGAGCCCAACCGCGGAAAGCACGACAAGGCAGAGCAGCTGATACATGATCCAGACCTTTCGCCACCCCATCAGTATCTCGCATATTATCGGTGGATTTCCCGGGTCTTCGGAACGGATGTCCATGTCCACATGGGAACGCACGGCTCATGCGAGTGGCTCCCGGGGAAGGGGAACGGTCTGTCCGCAGGATGCTCCCCAGACATCATGATGGAAGACATGCCCCACTTGTATGCCTACGTCATAGACGACCCCTCCGAGGGGATAGTGGCCAAGCGCAGGAAGAAGGCCGTGCTGGTCGACCACATGATGCCCGCTTTGACACGTGCCGGTACATATGAGGGTTTGGGCGAATTGGAGGGGCAGGTGCAGCAGTACCTGTACTGCAAGCAGACCCTGCAGTATGCCAAGATGAAGGATGTCGCCACAGAGATCCATCGGCTGGTATCGGAGATGTCCATGTGGAAGGAGCTGGGGCTGGAGGAGGGCTCGTCCCCTGAGAAGGTCGCGGGTAAGAGCGAGGAGATCATGGACTACATCGCCGATCTGAAGGATGGCCTGATAACCGACGGACTCCACATCATGGGAAAAGTCCCCGAGGGTCGCAGGATGGTTGAGATGGTCTACTGTCTGACCCGTCTCAGGAATGGGAGGATGCCGTCTTTGAGACATGTTGTGGCGGAGAGTATGGGGTTCGACCTGGATCTCCTGTTGGACGATCCATCTGGCTCTGCCCAATCGGCAGGAGAGTTGAACTGCAACATCGTGGACAGGATAGACTCCAGGATGACGGAGGTGATCTGTTCCATGCAGGCTGTGGACTTCGATCCCGATGAATGCGCATCTCTGATGGGGGAGGCCTTCCCAGGTTCAGAAGGGGCCTCGATCCTCGCGCAGTACATCACGGAGGACCTGGTCCCAAGGATCAGAGGAATTGCCGATGAGGTCACGAACATGCTCCGCGGGATGGACGGCGGGTTTGTCCCGCCGGGACCTTCTGGCTCACCTACCAGGGGTAACGCCCACTTGCTACCGACGGGGAAGAACTACTACTCTCTGGACCCGGAGACCGTACCAACTCAGGAGAGTTGGAGGACGGGGTCCCGCATGGCTGAGGACATGGTCTCCAAGTATGTGGAGCGGGAGGGCAGATATCCGGAGAGTATAGCGATCGTCGTCTGGTCCGTGGACACCATGAAGACCGGCGGGGATGATGTCGCATATATCTTGAGGCTTCTCGGTGTGAGGCCCACATGGGGTTCCGTAGGAGGAAAGGTCACCGGGCTGGAGATCATCCCGACATCTGAGCTGGAGAGGCCCAGGATCGATGTGACCGTCCGCATCAGCAGTCTGTTCAGGGACACGTTTCCGAATCTGTTCGAGCTTATCGACGAGGCCGTGTCCATGGTCTGCGATCTCGAAGAGGATGATGACAACAACTTCTTGCGCAAGCATCTCAGGGAGGATATGGCCCGGATGATCGAAGAGGGGATGTCCCTCGCGGATGCTCGTGATAACGCCATGATCAGGGTGTTCGGGGAACCTCCAGGGACCCATGGGGCCGGGGTGAACATCCTGGTGGAGTCCTCGAAGTGGGATTCCATCGAGGATCTCGCTCAGATATACGTGACATGTGGGTGTAGCGCCTATGGCAGGAGATGGAGGGGGGAGAAGAAGCCAGAGCTCTTCAGGCACAGGATCGAGGCTGTGGACGTAGCTGTGAAGAATCAAGTGGATAGAGAGTTCGACCTGGTGGATGTCGATGATGGCTATTCATATCTGGGAGGGATGAACGCCATAGCCCGTGCGGCCGGGAAGGGTAAGCCCGTGAACTATGTGGGCGACAGCTCCGATCCGGATAGGATCAAGACCAGGGATCTGGAGGGAGAGGTGGCGTACATCCTGAGATCGAGGGTGTTGAACCCTAAATGGATTGAAGGGCTGAAGGAACACGGCTTCGTTGGAGCGAATCTCATCCATGATAACATCAATCATACATATGGGTGGGACTGCACGTCGGACGTCATAGAGAAATGGATGTATGATGCCATCGCGGAGCGTTTCGTCCTCGATGATGGGAATCGTGAATGGATCGAGAAGGACAATCCCTATGCTATGAGGGACATCTTGGACGATCTGTTGGAGGCGGTCGAGCGCGGGCTGTGGGATGCAGATCAGGAGATGCGTGAGAGGCTGGAGGAAGTCTACCTGGAGGTGGAAGGGATGCTGGAGGAGGTGTCCGAGGGAAGATAAGTTGGTATCAGGCCGTCCGATGCCCGGGCAGCGTCTTGATCCGGACGGTCATTTCGTGGCATCGGCCCCGTTCGTCGGAGCATCCTCGCCCCAGACAGGCTCCTGACATTATGGACAGCGCCCAGGGTCAGGGGAATAGGTTTGATTCCCTCGTCCACACATCCTATTCCGGGCTCGAGCGGGTCGTGCCCCGGAGAAATCGTCATATTCGATGCTGAACAGATCGCTATCGTCATCCACAGGTGGTCTGGGGATGATGTACGGCACACCGTTGTCCCAGACGATCTTGATCGATATGTCGAAGACCTCGCGGATCGATTGTTCCGTGACGACTTTGTCGCAGGGTCCATAGTCTATGATCTTCCCGTCATGAAGCAGCATGACCTTGTCGCAGTATCTTGTCACAAGGTTGAGATCATGAGATGCCATGATCACGGTGAGTCCTGAGCGTGCAAGGCCTTTCAGCATCTCCATCACCTGGATCTTGTATTTGATGTCCAAGTGGGCGCTCGGTTCATCGACCATCATCAGCTTCGGATGCTGGACCACGCCCTTGGCAAGCAATGCGCGGGCGCGCTCTCCGCTACTCAGCTCGTGGAGGCGTCTGTCAGCGTATTGGGCGATCCCGAAGTCATACATCGCCCTGTCCACGATCTCCAGGTCTTCGTCCGTCTCCCAGAACATCCCTGTGACATACGGAGCTCTCCCGAGTGTGACGAACTCCCTGGTGCTGAGGGAGAAATCCGTCGGTATGTCCGCGGGGACGGTCGTACATAGTTTGGACATCTCCTTCCTGGTCTTATCGCCCATGTCCTCTCCGTCGAGGAAGACCGTCCCTTCGCGGATCTTCAGGACCTTGTTGATGCATCTCATCAACGTGGTCTTCCCGGAACCGTTGGGTCCGAGCAAACCTATGAATTCCCCTTTGTTCGCACGAAGGTCCAATCCGTCCAGGTTGTTCTCGACGGTGTATCCGAATGTCAGGCCGTCGATCGTCAGGAATGCGATGGAATCGTCCTGCGGGATTTCCTGGCTTCCGTTGTCACATGGCATATCTCTTTCCCTCCTTGACCATGAGGAACAGGAAGAACGGCACACCGATGACCGCTACCACTGCGCCGATAGGCAGTTCGGATGGTTCGATTATGGTCTTACAGAAGATGTCCGCGATCAGCATGACCAAGGCACCGACCACTGCGGATGCCGGTATCAGCAGTCTATGGTCTCCGCCGAGGATCATCCTGCAGACATGGGGGACGATCAGACCTACAAATCCTATCACTCCGCAGTATGCCACGCAGAAGGCGGTCAATATCGCGATGAGTACCAACATCATTCTTTTCAGGACCTTTACGTCAATTCCGAGATACTGGGCCTGCTCTTCTCCGAGGAGCATGATGTTCAGCTTCTTGGAGAAGCAGAATGCGACGATCATCGGGATCACGGTCCCCATAATCACGACCAGTGTGTTCTCCCAGCCCTGGTCCATGAACGATCCGAACAGCCATTTGGTCACACTTTCATAATTATCTACGTTGAAATATGTGACAAGTGTGATGGCCGACGACAGTCCCGTTGATATTATAACTCCTGCCAGGACATAGTTCATGGTCCTGCCGCCCGCAACCTCGGCGATGAACATGGTGGCACCGAAAGCCACAATGGCACCGATTATGGCAGCCAACGGCACTGCGGCCGTGGCAGCCATGCCCAGGTTGAAACCCCCTAGTGTTACGAGCACGACCATGAACGAGGCTCCGGACGAGACACCGGTCAGATACGGGTCGACCAAGGGATTCCTTATGAGGGCCTGCATGACGGCTCCCGCAACAGCCAGTCCCGCTCCCACGCATAGGGCCATCAGTGAACGGGGCATCCTCAGATAGAATATTACCTTCTCGTCCATGACGTTTTCATCGGGTCCGAGATTGGTAATGATGTTCCAGATGTCTTTCGCTGAATCTTGGAATGAAATGTGGTATGCGCCAAGAGTTAGGGAGTAGATGTAAAGGATGATGATGCCGACGACTCCAACCGCGAGAATGGCCGCGAGCTTCTCGTTGGCGCGTTTTTTCTTCCACCTGGTGGATCTTGACACGTCCTCCAGTCCCATATTCGCAGTACTCTGTGATTCAGAGCTCATATCTTGCCTCTGTTAGAATGGAAGGCTCACCCGTCTGCCAGAATTCGCAATGGCAGACGGGCGAGGGTATCACCAGTTTAGTTTATTGTCTCCCAGAACTGATCGATGAGATCTTCGAAGACATCATCCGTGATGATGTTGGGCATTTCGAAAGGAAGATAGTCGCTGTAGATGCACATGGCCCACAGGGCATACGCGTTCAGCATCTGATGGGAGTTGGTGCATGTTGCCCTGTCCGTCTTCTCCCCGTCGACGACATATACATTGTTGTTCTCCGCAGCGGTCGTGGACCCGAGAACAGGGTCGTTCAGGAACTCATCGAGGAATGTCGATGAATCGTTCCCGGACCCCATGCTAACGTTCGTATATATGAGCACATCGGGGTCCTTGTCCGCAATCGCCTCGCTGCTCACCTGTGCATATTTGCCGAGATCGGAGAAGGGGTTGACAGCACCGATGTCTTTGAGGATGGCCCCTTTGATGTACAGGTCTCCGCATGCATAGCTCGTTCCCATGAAGGTGGCCGCAGAGACCTTGTTCCCCGAGCTGACGGAAGCGCACCAGGTCTTGATTTTGTTGACGATGTCCTTCATCTGAGAGACGAGTTCCGATGCGGCATCCTCCCTGTCCATGACCTTTCCTAGGAGGGCAATGTTCGAGTACACGGTTTCGATCGAATCCTCATTCTTGAGGACGATGTACGGCACTCCCAATTTGTCAAGGGCGGCGCCTGTGTCGGGGTCGTATCCGTATTCTGTGAAGATCTTGAGGTCCGATGTAACCGAGAGGGCCGACTCCGAGGACATGTTGTACATTCCTCCGAGGTTCTTGATCGAACCGTCGGCGAGGCCATCTATGATGGCCTGTGGGTAGTCGTCATCGACCAGTCCGATGACGAAATCAAAGTCTGTGTATGCTCCCTCGTCCACCGAGACAGCAACTATGTTGTCACTGGCTCCGATTCCACAGAGGATCGAGGCGACCACATTGGAGCAAGATGAAACAGTCTCAATGTCCTCAGGCAGTGTCACCGTACGGCCGATTCCATCCGTTACGGTGATCGTCCCATCTCCATCGTCCCCGTTTCCGGATTTATCGCCAGTGATGGCTACCACTGCGACAGCTGCGGCGAGCACCACGATGGCGAGAACGATGGCTGTAATCCATTTCTTATCCATTGTCACACCTATTTATTGGATGTATAATCCAACTTCATTTTTCATATATATTCCAAACTGATTCCCGGAATTCATTACCAATCTTTATTGAATAGTGTTCAATCTCTCTCCCTGAGTTCGAACATCCTGTCCAACATGAGCATGGCACCTTTCGCTCCGAGGAACGGTCTGCCGACGAACCTGAGCAGGTGGGTGGAGGGCCCCAGCACGGCGATGTCCACGGAGCAGACATCGTTCTTGCGCATCAGTGCGGCTGATTGCCCTCCTGCAAACATGACATCACACCTCTTGGGGGTAAGCCCGTCCACGAGCGCACTCTCGGAACGGATCCCGGTTAGAAATTCCTTGAACTCGTCCAGGTAATCCTTGTCCCACCAGGGCATGACAGCGATCTCCTCGGGAAACATCGCAAGGTATTCGTAGAGCCATTTGGCCAACGGGAGTGTGGCGATGGAGTCAAGATCCATGGAATACGTGGCACAGCGCATCGCCAGTCCGGAGGTCATCGCGCTCCTCAGAATGGTCGATGCCCTCTCTGAGCTCCGGTTCAGGATTTCCAGGGCCCGATCCGGATCGGCACCGACGGCTTTGGCCAGGTTCTCGATCCAGCGGGATGTTCCATCGAAACCTATGGGGATTCCACCGTTGATCGTAGGGATCCCATGCCTGAGATAGGCTTCGGATGTGCGGGTGCAGTACTCCGGTAGGACGGTGATGCATATCGAAGCATCCCCAGAGTTAACGATGTCCTGCACCGAGCATCCGGACCCGACGAACACGGCCTCCAACTCCATGGCGGCGATGTACGAGTCCAGTTCGGAGACGGTCTCCTCCCATCCGTCCATGGAGATCGGGATGCCCAAGACTATGACCTTCGATGTTTTGCGGTCCTTCTGCACACAGAGTCTATCGACAAGTTCAGAGGTGGCAGCGTCGTATCCGATGTGGAACGGTTCCGACATGTGGTTCTCCTTCTGGACGATGACGGTCCCTTGGAAATTGGACCTGTGTGCGGCCCCGTTGATGTAGTCTCCTATTAGTGATGTGCCTGGGGACTGAACCACGAAGGCAACTTCCTCACTCATCGTTGACAGGAGGTCTGAGAGCTTGTAATCGGCCCCGTTGATGTAGTCTTCTTCGTCCAGATATGTGCACGGTATGCGGGGCTGGTTGAAGTAGAACGGTCCCTCATCGATCGCGAACCTGCGGATGATGAACCTTGACGATTCCCCATCGAGCATCGACCTGCATCCTCCCGGTCCGTGGAGTACTGCTCCACACCCCCTTACGCTCTCTGCGGCGAGCAGAGCCCCCCAGAAGCCATCCATCCTGATAGTGTCCAATGTCATCTCCAGGCCTCCTTCCCCGGGGCATCCATGGCGCGTCCGAGACGCTCTGCCAGATCGATGATTCCCTCCAGGCCCGGACTGGGCTGGGTGATCTTCCAATGTTTGACGCCCAGGCCGATATCCGCCATGTTATCCGATATTACTATGTCCGGGGAGAGTTCCTGGGCATCGGCCTCCGTGGTGCTAGAACTGTAAGGCTTCTTGTCCTCACAGGCGGCCTGGCCTACCAACCACCTGTTGAATGTGGTCTGCCTGGTTCTGAGAACCTCTACTCCGAGGTCGTCCAGTAGTTCGAATAGCCATCCGTAGTCCGACGATGGGTGGGTCACGACCACTGCAGTCCTCCCTTCGGTCCTTTTTCTGATGGATGACAGTCTCGCGGCATATTCGTTACGCATCTTGGACCTCACATCCTCCAGGTTGCGTCCTGTCAGTTCGGACACTTCATCGAGCCACTTCTCTGTCGCTCTCATTCCCCTGGGCAGGGTATTGTCCATCAGTTTTATGCCGAGGCGACCGCAGACCATCTCGCAGGTGATCCTGTTGTTGCGTTCATCATAGCTCCTGACCGCGAATGCGGCCTTTCCGAAGCGCCTGACATCCTCGAGGTTACAGTGGCCTGGAAAGATGGAGTTGACCTCGAACCCCGCATCCTTCAGTAGCGATATGACCGATCTATCGAGATAGGACATGTGGCCGGTCGCCGATCTGAACTCCCCCATGATGTTGATGAGTCTGTCATCCTTGTCATTATGCGGATCCACGAGTTCCGTCTGCTTCAGGACGACCGCCCTGATGCCATCGGAAGCACCCCCTGCCCCTATCCCGTCGACAGTGAGGGGCATGACATGGACTCCCAGCTCCTTGGACATCTCCGCACAGACATCCACCAGGTTGTCTCCTATGATTCCGGGAACACACATGGATATGACCATTATCCATTCATCGCCGTACGAGGCCCTCTTGCGTATCAGGTCACGGAGTTTGTCCATCCCACCGAAGACCGAGGCGGAATCGTCCAGGTCGGTGCACGACACATCCTGGCTCACCAGGCGCCCGTCCCCATAATGGTCTCTGAATACAGTTCTGAGGTCCGTGCGACAGGTCATCATGTACGCGCAACTGGTGGGCCCGTGCACTATGGTGTGTACTCCGCGGACCATCCTGGAGTATGCGACCGCACCCATCCCCGCACATGTCTTCAGGGACCAGCAGTCGTTCACCGGATTTCGTACCCTGTTATACTCCATCATGGCCTCCCCGGAGACGGGGATGCCTTTGGCCACCATGTCCATGGCATCATCGCTTAACGGGCGGGGGTATCTGAGAGTCTCCGGATTGGAGGATCTCAAGACGATGTCCTCGGTGATCCTGCGAAGGGATTCTACTGCCGCACAGTCGGGATATGATTCGGCAAGCGTCTTTCCCGAGGCCTCCGCATCGGCGAAGAGCGGGTCACGTGGGATGACGGAGACAATCGGGAGTTTTACTCCGTTGGCGAAATTTCTCACATATTCATATTCCCCGTTCATGCCTCTGCTGTTTAATATGAGGCCACCCACGCGGGGTCTGCCATCATCGTAGTTCAGGAGACCTTTGAGGATGTTGTTCGCCGCATACAGGGACATGAACTCCCCGGATGTGACTATGTACACCGCGTCGGCATAGCCTTTCCTCAGTGGGACTGCAAAGCCTCCGCATACCACGTCCCCTAGGACATCGTATATCTTGTAGTCGGCATCGCTCTCGTCCAGGCCTCCGCTATCAAGGAAGTCGAACATGGTGAGAATCCCTCTCCCGGCGCATCCGACACCGGGCTCGGGACCGCCCGCCTCGATGCATCTGACCCCTCCCGACCCTTCGAAGACGACGTCGTCCAGGCTTCTGTCCTCCTTCGGTGTCTCGCGCAGATAGTCCAGGACCGTGTTTTGGGTCCTCCCTCCGAGCAGGAGCCTCGTGGAGTCATGTTTAGGGTCACATCCGATCTGCACGACACCCTTCCCTTCCATGGAGAGGATGTACGATATGTTGGCGGTAACGGTGGATTTTCCGATGCCACCTTTACCGTAGATAGCTATTTGGAACATGTTCTACCTGGATGTATAATCCAACCGACCATTCAAAAAGATAGACCATCCAGGGTATTACGTTACTTAATTGATTGGATATAGAGGGAGTTGTTTATGGAGGGCGGTTTCATCTTTTGAGAGTGGACGCATACTTGATAATGTAGTTGGAGAATACATCCATCATTGGTATTATGTCGGTTGATTGGAGAAAATGTGTGGAGGCCGAACAAGTTGAGAAGTGGAGGCATCTCGATTCCATGTGTTGTGGAATCGAGGTATATAGGGCTAACAGATTTCTGATCCTGCGTCCGGGCACGGATCTCCGTGTACTGCCCTCCTGTCACTACAACAACGGTTTCGTCGATAGTCCGACGGCGATTGTGAACACCACCAGTATGGGGGGCATGGTAGAGATGGGCATCATGGGGAAGCCGCTATCGGTCAACGATGAGTTCACCGCTTGCTCTTTGGAACACTCGGGCCTGGATCCCGATTCCACCGTTGCTTTCGGCACAGCGGCACATATGGAGAATGCCAGTATCGTGAGCAAGGTCTCTCGCGAGGGGGTCAGGGTGTCCGTCGCTGTCACCGGAGGTGTCCGGGGGAACGGAGGACGCGCCGGCGATCCCGCATCCTTCGACGAGGCCGAGAGGGAGTACAGCTGGAAGAGCGGGACGATAGTCCTGATAGTCGCCATCGAGGCGGTCCTGACTGACGGGGCCATGCTTGACGCGATGCTCGCGGCCACGCAGGCGAAGAGTTGTGTCCTCCAGGAGTTGCAGGCCAGGAGTCTTTACACCCATAGGATAGCCACGGGGTCGGGTACGGACCAGGTGGGCATAGCGTGCCTCAGAGGACAGGAGGCCACGGTGGACCGCGCAGGTGTCGCGACCGATGTGGGTGATGCAGTGTGCGAGTGTGTCAGAGAGGCGTTGTTCGAGGCTCTCGACCTGCAGTCGGGAATGAACTTGGGGACGCAGTGTGATCCATACGTGTTGCTGTCCCGTGTGGGTATCGAGCCGACCGATGTCCACAACACATTCCGCTATCCGTATACCGCGGCAAAGATCCTGGAAGCGGATTCAAAGCTCCACGGGGATGCTCGCGCAGCGACCGTTGTGCAGGCCGCTTTGGGTGTGATCGACGAGGTCGCCCGCGGCAAGGTGTCCGAAGAGACAGGATTGGGAGTGATCAGATCATTGTTCGAGGGTCCGTTGATCTCGGAGGAGGATGTGGGTCCTGTCTCAATGGTCCTGCTGGATGCGTGCGAGACCATGAGAGACTATCTCTGTCTGGCCATGGCGATATATCTCAATCGTATCTGCGGTGAGGCGGAGGCGATACTGTGAATGTCATCTCATATACAGATTCCGCACATGATGTCGTGGTATCCTCCCCTTCGGGGGGATTCTTCGAATCTGTAAACTGCGTGTCTCTGGGCGTCCACACCGGTGAGGGGGTGTCAATACCAGTCTACGCTCCAGAATCAACGATGGTCTGCAAGGCGATATCTTCCGGGCGCAACTCCGTCAGGGCGTTTGCCGTATCCGACATGTCCCAGGGGGCAGTCTGCGCCGGTCACGGTTCAGGATCGCCAGGGGGAGGGACCTCCGTGATCCTGGAGGTGGATGCGGACATGCCCATGACCTCTATGGTCCGCGCTGCCATCACGTCGATGGAGGCCGTGACCTGTGTCCTTCAGGACCTCGATGTGAGGGATTCAGAAGGCAATGTCTGCTCCGGATGCTCCAATCTCTCCATAGCTGTGATCCGTAACCGTGGCAGTGGCACGTATCTGCGCGGGGCGGGGAAGCATTCGGTGCTGGGACAGGTCATCGGCGAGTCTGTATATCAGGCGGTGCGTGAATCCGCTCTTGCCAACGGTCTTTCTACCCCGTCGAGATGGGGCGCCATCAGCAGACTGGAGCGTGCTGGGGCGGATGCGATGGAGATGATGTCCTCGCGCGGATCGGTCGACACCTCATCATACCTCGAGGAATTGGAGCGGTTGTCGTCCGATGAGCATATCAGGGCCGTTGCGGCAGCGATGGTGTCCATATCCGACGCCATCAGATGGGGCCTCTTGCCAGAGGATGAGGGCATGGATATGGGTCGCTCCATGATGGGATCGGCCCTGGGGATGGAGATACCGTTGAGGGACGATCTCGTATCTGCGATGGCAGAGGCCCTGGCGGTTCGTGCTAGATCGGGGGTCGAGTGATCCGTTGCGCTCTACTAACGGGGTACACGGTACCGGGAGGGGACTCTCGATGGTCTATGTATCATCCGGATACATGGATGCGGATTCATTCACTGCACTTTGCAGGAACCTCAGCTGGATAAATGCGGACATATCCGCATTCTCGGCCAACGCCGAGACATTGGATGACGACGAGGCATCCTTCATGGAGCTGGCTGACGAGTTGCGTGCGGCAGACTTGCTGATTGTGAGGATGCACGGCGGTTCTGCATATTTCAGGAAGTACGATCGGATGATCGATCTCGTGTCCCGTGTGGGGGTACCGACGATGATCAGCAGCGGGTCAACGGATGAGATCGAGAGCCGCGTTTCCAGATCCATGTTCCCCTATTCCGATGGCGAGTATCTCCAGTTGCACGATTTTATAAACATCGGTGGCGAGAGGAACCTGACAGGCGCTGTGATATGGGCTTGTAGGAAGTTCTGCGGTCTCGAACTGGGCGTCCCGGACGCTGACATCCCCCGTGCACAGGGCGTATACCGTCCGAATGCTAGTGCGGGGTTCAGGGAGCGCGTGTACCTCGACTCTCTGGACTGGTCCAAGCCGTCTGTGGCGGTGATGTTCAGTCAGTCATTATGGACCAGAGGCGTCACAGGACACATAGATCGTCTCGTGGAGGCGATCGAATCCAGAGGTGCAAACGCCGTCCCGATTTTCTTCACGTCATCGGCCAATGAGTCCATAGGGTCTCTGGGAATCAGGGGGACCATCAGGAAGTATCTGATGAAGGGTCGTAGGCCCCGTGTCGGAGCTGTGATCATGTGCATGGGGTTCTCCCAGACCGCGATGTCCAATGAGAAGGACCTGAACGGATGCATCTTCGAGGAACTGGGCGTCCCTGTCCTTCAGGCACCTACCGTGTATCGCCAGGTGCGTGAATGGGAGGAGGACCCAAAAGGGCTCCGGTCTAGCGATCTGTCCATGTCGGTGGTTCAGACGGAGTTAGACGGGCAGGTTCTGGCCCCTCCTCTGGCGTTTTTCGACTCCCATACAGGGAGGCTTTCCGTGGATACCGTCCCCGACAGGGTCGCCGCCATAGCGGATTCTGCCCTTGCGTGGTGCAGGCTCAGGATGTTACGCAGGAAGGATGTACGTGTGGCGATTGTCCTGAGCGTGCAGTCTGCTGGCCGTGTGGGATCCGCCAGGGGTCTGGATACGATGCAGAGCCTCAGGGCGATCCTGGAGCGTATGGATCGGGAGGGTTACCTGATTCCAGATGTCCCTGGGACCTGCGATTGGGCGACCGAAGTGCTGTCCCGGGGTCTGAGTGATGGATATGCGGAGAGGTGTGCGGACCGTATAGAACCGGGGATGTTCCATATGTGGTGCGATAGCGTTCCCCGCTCCGCTCGTTCGGCGATCGGAGCCTATGCGGCATCCCCGGGTACGGTACAGGACGATGGGCAGATTCACATACAGGGCATCCGTAACGGCAATGTATTCATAGGCTTCCAGCCACGCATCCGTCAAGGTGGTCACACATCCGTGACCGGGGACTATTTCGCATTCTATAGATGGATCGAGGAGATCTTCGGGGCCGATGCCATAATAAGTCTCGGGTCAGGGGACGGTCCGGAGGTTCTCGAGGGCAAGGAGTGTGCCCTTTCGTCCGACTGTCTCCCCGACATAGTGCTGAGGACGGCGGTCCATATACATCCGCATGCCATGGACGACCCCGCAGGAGCCTTGAAGTCCAAACGCCGCGCCCATTCTGTCGCTATAGGATACATGGTCCCCGCGGTGACAAGAGCGGGTATGTATGGCGATATGGCCGAGCTCAGAGTGATGATACAGGAGGAGTTGATGTCCGAGGTCCCCTCTCCAGAGGACACCAGGCTAAGGCTCGGGAAGGTAAGGGCCCTGATCGATAGACTGTCAATGTGGCAGGAGTTGGGGATGGATGGCACAGAGGATGATGTTCTCCTCAGGGAACGTCTTCCGTCGGTTTTCGATCATCTGACCGAGTTGGAGGATGAGAGTGTGGAGGACGGCTTGCACGTTCTCGGGTCTCCTCCGGATGGCGATCGTCTGGTGGAGACGGTATGCGAGATGGTCCGTAGCCCCAACGGGGAGATGCCCGGTATTACGAGCATCCTCCCAGAGGGGGCAGGTTACAGGGAGGCAATCGCCATGGTCTCCGATATGCTGTCGTCCGGATCCAGTTCAGACTCACGCATCGGCAGAATCCAAGAGAGGGGTGATGATGCCAGGTGGGGTGCGCTGATGGGGTTCGTGCGCGGGACGGTCCTCTCATCACTCTGTGAATGCGGATTGGAGATGGACCATCTGATGGGTGCCCTGAGGGGCGAGTTCGTTCCGCCGGGCCCTGGAGGGTCTCCGTACTTGGGGAACGTGCATCTTCTTCCGTCCGGCCGGAACATGTTCGGTCCCAACCCGATGAGGCTTCCAGACGAGATCGGGTGGGAGCATGGCAGTGCCATGGCAGAGGAGATAATCTCCAGATATGTGGAGGAGAACGGGAAGTATCCCGACAAGGTCGTCATGGTCATGCATGCTTCAGACACGATAATCACCGGTGGTAGCGAGGTCGCATGCGTCCTTCGTCTTATGGGCCTCAAACCGGTGTGGGGGACCCGTGGCGGGAGCATAACGGGCACGTCCGTAATATCGTTGGAGGACCTGGGTAGACCCAGGGTGGATGTGAGGATCGGATGTAGCTCCCTTTTCACCAGTACATTCCCCGAAGCGATGAGGCTCATAGAGAACGGGGCCAGGAAAGTCTCTCTTCTGAATGAGGGCGAGGAATCCAACGCTTACAGGAAGCGCCTTACGAGATTCATCGCCGAGGACATATACGATTCCATGTCAGACAGGGACATGATGGGAAGGATGATCGGGTCTCTGTCCGACCTGGGGGGATCCGATCTAATCGTCGGTCGTGCGTCGGCAATCGAGAGGGACGATGATAGGACAGACCTGCTTCTGGAGGTTGTCCGCAGGTCTGGTGCTGGAGCCAGTGTGTACATGTTGTCCGAGAATGGGAATGGGGACCTCAGGATTAGAACGGCAGAGGAAAGTCTCATATCTACGATGCGTACCCGGGTCTTGAATCCCAGATGGATACATGGGCTGATGAGGCACGGATATTCTGGCGCGTCGATGGTCCCAGTCATGACGTCGCGCCTCCTTTCATGGGGCAATGCCACTCGGGCAACTCGTCCGTGGATGTATCGCGAGGTGCTGAACACATACGTGAAGGATGGTCCTGTGAGGTGTTGGATGATGTATTCGAACCCCCATGCCCTGTTGGAATCCTTGGAGGATATGATGAAGGCCGCCGAAGCCGACCTGTGGGATCCGACGGAATACGAGCTTGAGGTCATCAAAGAGGTCTATCTGGAGACTGAGGGGGTCCTCGAAGAGTCTCGTCAAAGGGGCATCGCATGAATGCCGAGCGTGACATGATAGACATGAGCGTACCGATGGAGACGCTATCCATCCGCATCCAGAGCCTTCGCATGGGGGAGCAGACGCCAGCTGTCGTCAAGGCGATAAAGCGCATAGGGTTCGTACAGTTGCGCTATCAGGGTTTCTCGGTGAGGAAGTCCGCCGAGATCATGGGCGTTAGCATACAGACGGGATACAATTGGCAGAATTCTTGGAACGATGGCGGTCTGGAGTCGGTGTTCCCGAACTACGCCGGCGGCAGGGAGTCCCGTATGACGGATGGTCAGAGAGCCGATCTCAAGGATGCAGTATCCAGAGGGCACATGTCCACAGTGGAGGCGAGGGACTGGTTGGCGGAGAAATACGACCTCCAGTACAGCATTAAGCAGATTCACATCATACTGGGCAATCTGGGTCTCAGGCACGTCTCCGTCAACAGGTTGCCAGCCCAGGAGCGGACAGATCCCGGCCGTTCTCCCCGCATGAGGTGGACCGAGCGATCTCTCGGACTGAATAAAGATTGTTAGGTAATGAATAACGGGGGCGGAGCCAACTGGATATATACTCCAACATATCGAACCTCCGATGTCAGAAAAGAAGCGGCCAGTTTATCCGTTCTCCGCGATAGTCGGTCAGGAATCCATGAAAGAGGCCCTGATCCTGAACACAATCAATCCTCTCATCGGAGGCGTTCTGATCAGAGGCGAGAAAGGTACGGCGAAGTCCACTGCCGTCAGGGCGCTGGCGGACCTGCTTCCCGAGAGAGAGGTTGTCGCCGGTTGTGCCTGTGGATGCGAATGGGGCCGCCGTGACGATCTCTGTCCTGAGTGTCTGGAGATGGAGGGCACATCCCGTTTCGAGAAGGCCATGGTCCCCATGAGGGTGGTAGAGCTTCCCCTGAGTTCCACCGAGGACAGGGTGGCCGGGACGCTGGACATCGAGCATGCCATCAGCACCGGTCGCAAGAAGTTCGAGCCCGGTGTACTGGCCAGGGCCAACGGGAACATACTGTATGTGGATGAGGTCAATCTGCTGGACGATCATATCGTCGACCTTCTTCTCGACGCTGCGGCGATGGGTGTCAACTACATAGAGAGGGAGGGAATCTCGTACAGCCATCCGTCGAGGTTCATCCTCGTTGGAACGATGAATCCCGAGGAGGGGGACCTCAGACCACAGCTTTTGGACAGGTTCGGTCTGGCCGTCGACGTCGAGGCTGAACACGACGAGGACAGGAGGATGGAGATCGTCATGCGCCGCATGGATTTCGAGAAGGATCCCGATGGGTTCAGGGACGATCATGAACCGGAGCAGGACGTCATGCGCCGCAGGATCCTGGATGCGCGTTCCGTCGTCAGGGAGATAGAGCCCGGAAGGGACGTGATTCATGCGGCCGTGAGGATCCCACTCTATCTGGGTGTGGACGGGCACCGCGCGGATCTTACACTCATCAAGGCAGCCTGTGCCTATGCAGCTTACGGGGGCCGCGACACGGTCACCCCTCACGATGTGGTGCACGTGTCCAAGGTCGTCATGCCCCACCGCATGAGGAGAAATCCATTCCAGGATTCCACTCTGAACACGGAGGAACTCGACGCATGGCTCCAGAGCACGTTCGGGAAGAATTGAGGGTCTTCCCATTCTCGGCCGTCGTTGGCAACGAGAGGCCTAAAAGGGCGTTGGTGTCAGCACTGTCCTGTCCGGAGATAGCTTCGGTGCTGATCTGTGGTCCGAGCGGTTCCGGGAAGTCGGTACTGGCCAGGTCTGTCACGTCCATCTGTGGGGACAGGCGCATGGTCAGCCTTCCGCTGAACGCCACTGAGGATCAGATATTCGGCGGGATGGACATCGAAGACACCATCCGCGATGGGAAGAAGCGCTCATCGCTGAGTATACTATCCAGATCGGACGGCAACATACTGCTGGTGGAGAACATCAACCTGTTCCCTCAGAGCATCGTCCATCAGATCCTGAATGTGGTGGAGACGAGGACGAACGTCGTCGAGAGGGACGGGATCTCGGAGACATTGGCATGCGCACCCTTGCTGATAGCGACAATGGATGCAGAGGAGGGGGGACTCACCGACCATCTGCTGGACCGTTTTGACATATGCGTGTTCATGGAGAAGATAGAGGACGAGGCCATCCGCGAGACCATTGTCGAGAGGAGGCTCTCCTTCGAATCGGATCCCATATCGTTCCGCAGGTCTTTCTCGGAGCAGGATGCGGAGATGGCGGCGAAGGTCTCGGTCGCAGGCGCTAGGGTCCGCTATGCCCGCGTGCCCGAAGGATACTGTGGTGCGATATCGGAGGTCTGCACCAGGCTCAACGTCTCCGGACATCGCGGGGACATCGCGATGATGAACGTCTCTTGTGCACTGGCTGCCCTGGATGGCAGAGATTTCGCGAACTTGGACGACCTGAAGGAGGCTGCGATGCTGTGTCTCGAGCACAGGAGGAATGACGCAGATGACGACCCAGGGCAGCCGCCGGAACCTCCGGAGGACGACCGGGAGGAATCCGGGAACGATCAGGATGACAGTCCTGACGACGACCGGGAAGGCGACCGGTCCGATGACCCCTCGGAGAGCGATGACGCTTCGGACATGGAGCTCCCGTCCCCTCCTCTATCGCAGGACCCCGATGTCTCAAGGGAGGAGGTCTTCGCCATCGGCGAGACGTTCAAGGTCATAGACTACATCTCGAACGAGCGGCACCCAGATCCAGCGACCCGTTCGGGAAGGCATGATGGGGCCGTATCCCATGAACGCAATGGCAGGTGCATCGGATACAGGATCCCCAACGGCAGGGTCGAGGATGTGGCACTCGTCGCCAGCATCCGTGCGGCCGCACCTTATCAGGTAGTGAGGGATCACAGCCGTCTCGCCCTCGTACTTGAGAAGGACGATCTTCGTGAGAAGGTCAGGGAGAAGAGACAGGGCAGGGACATCCTGTTCATGGTGGATGGTAGCGGCTCCATAGGGGCGCAGAAGCGCATGGTCGCCGTCAAGGGGGCGATCCTGTCCATGTTGAAGGATGCCTATCAGAAGAGGGATTCCATCGGGATGGCGGTGTTCAGGATCGACCGTGCGGAGGAGGTCCTCCCCCTCACACGCAGTATCCTGAAGGCGTATCATGTCCTGTCCGAGATCCCTACAGGCGGTAGGACTCCGTTGACACAGGCCCTGATCAAGGGTCACGAGATCCTGATGAAGGGGCGCTCCTCCAAGGAGTCCCGTCCGGTGATGGTCATCCTCACTGACGGGAGATGCAACGCCCCCTTTACGCCGGGCATGAAGCCGGTGGATGAGATGCTGAGCACTGCCAGGGCGATGGCGGATTCGGGCATCAGATTCATTGTGATCGATACGGAGAGCGGCAAGCTGAGATTCGGTCTCGCTCTCGAACTCTGCAGGGCCCTAAACGGCACCTACCTGAAGCTCGAGGATCTCAATGCCGAGTACATTGAGAGGTCTGTGCGGCTCGCCATCGACAGCTGAGGTTTTTACGATGATCGAAATCTATGAGAAAGGACCGGCAGACAGCAAGGTCCGTACGGTGTATCTGAGTGTGATGAACAGGGACGGCGTGTCATTGGGCAGGGCGCTGGACCAGATGGACGATTTGCTTGTGGGGATAAGGGCAGTCTGTGCCGACTCTGAGGATCTGGACTCCAGCGAGGAATCCTTCCAGTGTTTTCTGCAGGAGGTGCGTGCCTGCGACATTATGTTCATCAACCTTCATGGAGACGAATCCCATTTCAAGAAGTACCAACGCATGATGGAGGTCGCCTTCAAGGTGGGCACAGACATACTCTATGAAGGGTCCCTGCCCGAGTCCAATGCGGAGAACCGTGGTTTGTTCAGGCATTCCGACACCGACTATGCAAAGGTGAGGGCGCTCTTGGACATAGGCGGGGATGCGAACTTCAGGTCCCTGATTATGTGGATCGAGAGGGAGCTCGGAGGTGCTGACATAGAGGTCCCCGACCCCGTCCTTTCCCGTACCGAGGGATTTTGTCATCCTGATTGGCCGGAGGATGCGGACGTAGCAGGATATATGGAATCCTTGGATCCTCTGAAGCCTACCATTGGCGTGATGACCCATCAGGTCTCAGTCACGAAGGGTAGGGTCGCACCCATACACGACCTCGTGCGCTCGCTGGAGGCCAAGGATGTTAACGTGATTCCCGTGTTCTGCGTGTCATCTCCCAACGACATGACCAGGAGTCTGGGCTCTGAGGAGGTCATCAGGAGGTACTTCATGGACGGTGATGTCCCGATAGTCGACTCCGTCGTCATGGCCATGGGATTCTCCCAGATCAACATGAACAATGTGAACGGGGATCCAGACGCCAAGAACTTCTTCATAGACCTGGGTGTGCCTGTGATCCAGGCGCAGAACATATCCAGAGGCGTTCCGGACTGGCAGGATGACATCATCGGCATGACGTCTTCCGAGATAGGGGCCTCTGTCATATGGCCAGAGTACGATGGTCAGGTGATCTCCGTGCCCCTCAGTTTCACCAGCAGGGGGGACGACGGGGGATACAGGTCTGTCTCGGTCAGGGACAGGGTGGAGCGCATCTCTTCCCTGGCCGTATCCTGGGCAAAGCTCAGAAGGAAGGGCCCCTCGGAGAGGAAGATAGCGATCCTGTTGAACATGTATCCGCCGACCAATGACCATGTGGGCGGCGCTGCCGGGCTGGACACCTTTGAGAGCATCCGCATTTGCCTGAAGGCGATGATGGACGAGGGCTATGTCATGGACAGGATCCCGGAGAACGGGAACGAGATCGTCGAGGAGGTCCTGGCCGGGGTTACCAGTGACTTGGAGTGGGTCCCAGAGAATGAGATCGAGGGACGTGCCGCCGACATGATGGACCTTGAGGAGTACATGGCCTGGTACGATTCCCTGTCTCCCACGGCCAGGGCGGGCATGGTCCGTAGCTGGGGCGATCCACCTGGCCCCATATCGGTCCATGATGGCCGTTTCATAATACCCGGGGTCAGGAACGGGAACGTCTTCATCGGGATACAGCCCAACAGGGGCCAGCATGAACAGGCGGAGACGCTGTACCATGACCCTCGTGTGGTCATGCCCCATCAATACCTCGCCTACTACAGATGGTTGGCCAACGATTTCGGCGCGGATATGATAGTCCACATGGGGACTCACGGGACCTTGGAGTGGCTCCCCGGCAAGGGGAACGCACTGTCGGAGGACGACTATCCCGACGTCATATTGGACACCATGCCCAACGTGTACCCCTACATCATCGACGATCCCGGAGAGGGGATACAGTGCAAGAGGAGGATCAACTCCGTCCTCATCGGATACATGTGCCCGTCCATGACCCGGGCAGGAGGGTACGACGAGCTGATGGACCTGGACGGGACCCTTCAGGAGTACCTCAACTCCAGGAACACAATGCAGGAGGACAAGAGGGTGATGCTCGACGAGAGGATCCACGAGCTCGTACGCGGTTTGGACATGTTCAAGGAGCTTGGTCTGGACGAGGACTGCACCAGAGAGGAGGTCGACGAGAGGATAGACCTCATCTACGACTACGTGGCGGATCTCAAGGATGCATTGATAAAGGATGGACTGCACATCCTGGGCCTGGTACCGGAAGGCGAGAGGCTGAGGGAGATGGTGTACTCCCTGTGTCGGCTGAGGAACGGGTCGGTGCCCTCGCTGAGGGCTTCTGTGGCCGAGTCCATGGGTCTGGACATAGACATCCTGCTGGACGATCCATCGGGATCCATCGAAGGCCAATGTGTGGTCAACGGGACGCTCATCGATAGGATAGACGAGAGGTTCAACGGACTCATAGATGCCATGGACGAGAGGGCCTTCGACAAGGAGGCCTGTCTTCTCGTGGCAGAGGAGATGTTCGGAACAGTCTCTGATGGGATGAGGACGTCGGTGTCCTATGTGTGCGACCAGATCTACCCTGGGATTAAGGGGATGACCAACGAGGTCCGCAACTATCTCGGGGGGCATTCCGGTCGTTATGTCGAGCCCGGACCCTCCGGGTCCCCAACCCGCGGAAACGCCCATCTCCTGCCCACAGGCACCAACTTCTATTCCATAGATCCCAACACCATCCCGTCCGAGGCCAGCTGGCGCATCGGGGTGAAGATGGCGGACCAGATGATCGAGCGCTATGTGGATGAGTACGGGAAGTATCCCGAGAGCGTGGGGATAGTGGTCTGGGCCACAGACACGATGAAGACCGGCGGGGACGACATAGCGTACATCTTCTCCCTCATGGGTGTGAGGCCCAAATGGAGTGCCGTGGGAGGCAAGGTGACCGGCATGGAGGTCATCCCCATCGGGGAGCTGGGGAGACCCAGGATAGACGTCATGCCTAGGATCTCCGGCCTGTTCAGGGATTCGTTCCCCAATCTCAGCGATATGCTGGTCAGGGCACTGGAGATGATATCCGAACTGGACGAGGACGACACCCAGAACTACTACAGGAAACACCTCAGGGAGGATATGGGCCGCTACATCAGCGACGGCATGAGTGAATCTGAGGCGAGGGATATGGCGTCCATCAGGGTCTTTGGAGACCCTCCTGGGCAGCATGGGAATGGCGTGTCCGTTCTGATAGCATCGTCCAAATGGGACACCTTGGATCAGATCGCCGAGACCTACGCCACTTGGGGAGCCTATGCCTACGGAGGAAAGTGGAAGGGCGAGAAGGTCACTGCGGCGTTCAAGCGCAGGGTCGGGTCCCTTGACGTCACCGTCAAGAACCACAACGATCGTGAATTCGACATGCTGGACATCGATGATGACTACGACAGTCTGGGCGGCATGAATGCCGCAGTGAGGACGTTCGGCGGGCACAAGCCGTTCACCGTCATGGGGGACAGCTCGGACGTGGACCGTCTGAAGGCCAGGACGTTGGACGAGGAGACCGCGTACGTGATGCGTAGCAGGGTTCTGAATCCCAAGTGGGCGGAGGGACTGAGGCCGCACGGGTACAAGGGCGCAATGGAACTGTCCAAGCTCACCGAGTACATGCTCGGATGGAGTGCTACATCGGATTGCATCGAGCCTTGGATGTTCCAGAAGGTGTCCGAGGCGTACATCTTGGATGAGGATTGGAGTTCGTGGCTCAACGAGAACAATCCCTATGCCCTCAAGGAGATGATCGAGGACATGCTGGAGGCCGTCGATCGTGATCTCTGGGATGCACCGGAGGACATTCTGGAGAGGTTGAAGGAGTTATATCTGGAGGCCGAGGGTGACATGGAGGCTCTTGGGTCCAGGGGGATGTTGGAATGAAATCGACAATGGAATACAGGGACAAGCGTTTCGCGCTGGTGTTGGTGGACATACAGAAGAAGTTCTCCGATGCGACCGATGGTCTGAGGGAGAACACGAAGGCGCATCTGGAGAGGGTCAACGAGGCGATACGCCTGTACAGGGACACAGGCAATCCGATCGTCTATGTGATGTTCGACGGGGATTCCCACGGGCAGAAGGTGGAGGACGGCGACTCGCTGACCGAGGGCCTCATAGGTCCTGTGGAGGGGGATCGGATCGTTCATAAAAGGGGCATGAACTCCTTCAGGGATTCCGATCTGGCGGAGACGATACGCGACCTCGGATGCACCCACATGCTGATCGCAGGGATGGTGGCCCAGTACTGCGTTCTGGCCACATATTACGGGGCATTTGATATGGATCTCTCCCCCTACATGCTCGAAGGTGGAATCGTGGCTACGGATGAGCGCAATGCGGAGCTTGTCGAGGAGCTGTGCAAGACAATGTCGGTTGGCGAGATGGCCGAGAACAGCTATTTCGGAGGGTCGGGACCTCGGAGCAACGACCCGCGATCTGAGGGGATCATCGCAGTTTGCCCACGAATGACAATTCAATGTTAAAACCGAGACGATTGTAACAGAATCGTAACATTGTCATTATTCAATAATGAAAGGTAATCTGCGAAAATGGTGCATATGTATTTTATTTGATTGGATTATTCATCCAACCGTGGTGTGCTAATGAATCAGAAACAGATTGTGACTGTGGCTGTCATCGCAGTCATCATCGTTGCAGCGGCGGGGGTCTACGTCTATGCGTCGATGAGCAAAGGCAGTGAAGACAGCATAGCAAGTCTCGGGAGCAGTCTCGAGGTTTATGGTAATGCGAATGGAGACTATTACATAGACGAGAATGACGTTAGGATTATCGAGAAGATAATCTCAGATGAATCGGATTGGAAGACTGACCATCCGTTTGCAGATGCAAACTGTGATGGGGTGATAGATCAGAATGACATAGATCAGGTAAAGAAGATCATCAGTGCCACCGCTAGTGACCCTGTGGTCATTTGGCACAATAATTGGAATCCCAGCGGGAGGTACATCGCCAGTACGACTTATCCAATTACATCTGCAGTCATGTGTTCCGCTCAGACAACGGCTATCCTTCTCAAAACGATAGGAATTGATGATGAGATTGTCGGATCTAGTTTCTCCGATTCTGCACCCACCTCGTCTGACAAGTACGTCTACGAGGACTACTTCGACATAATGACCGAGGATCGTCGCATAGGGAACGAGGCCACCGGAGTAAATGTCGATACAGCATCCAACCTGGTAACGAAATATGGGGTATCTGCATACATATATTCCTCTTCGAGCAGAACATTGTCCAATTTGGATGTGGTGGAGGGTGCTGGAATAGACTGTGTGCAATTGCCGGATGGTATGTCTGATGTTAACGAGTTCAACTGTGCAGTGTTAATGCTTGGATATTTGTTCAATACTGACGGAAAGGGATATATGGACACCGCAGTCAACTATGTGAAATGGATGGATGCATTTTGGACCGAGTCCCAGGAAAGGTTGTCTGCCGTGTACGATGGGGAGGTTGAGCAGAAATCAGGAGCTGCCTCGTCTATGAGTGTGTACGTCTCTGTAAAGGGGTCGTCGAATACAGACATCATAGAGCAGGCGGGTCTATCATGTCCTGTTTCTAATACAAGCAGTTCAGGAACGACATTGAAGTATACGGGCGGTACGGACACGTGGCTGAATAACTTGGACCTCGATTATCTGATAATTTTGAAGGGAAGTACCAGCGGATGGAGTTGGTTTGATGAGAAGTATGATTCGGACGATCTTCCGAAATCGCCAAATTCGTCCAGCTATCAATTCCATATGAACAATTTCAGCAGTCTCCAGTGTTATAAGAATGGGAATGCGTTTATCGTATCTTCTATGATGCCTGGGCCACTTAAGTCTGCGATTATTGCCCAGTATGTCTACCCCGAGTTGTTCGATAACGGATGGGCCGAATCGTTCATATCGGAATATTATCAGGAGTACTGGGGATTCTCGGAGGAGAAGTGCAAAAATCTGAAGTACGTCCTGACTGAGGAGGACGTCTTCTGAAAACAAAGCGCCCCCTACAGAGGGGGCGCGATAATTACCGATGTGCGCATGCAGGGGTGGTCCAATTGGAGGATGGTTCTGACAGAAGGGTCCTGGAGGCGGATTACGGGAAGTACACTCGTAGGAAGGTTCTGTTTATCTCTGCATGTCTTATCATATGCTTTCTTGCGGTTGGAACATCGGTCACTGTCGGTGGCCGTGAACTCTCTATCATAGATGTGTACAGGACCATATTCAACCATTTGGCGGGACATGATTTCATTCAAGGAACGACCGAATGGATGGATGACTACATAGTGTGGAACGTCAGACTTCCTCGTGCGATATTTGGGATAGTGGCAGGTGCTGGTTTGGCAGTCGCGGGAGCGACCATGCAGAGTGTGATGAAGAATCCTTTGGCAGATCCGTACACTACAGGGATATCATCGGGAGCATGCTTCGGCGTCGCCATCGTAGCGACTCTGGGCATCTCGGTGATGTCGGGCGACTCTGGACTGGCGCCTGTAGTCAATGCCTTTGTGTTTGCATTAATTCCAATGTTAGTAATCGTACTCATCGCTCCTAGGGACGGGACGTCTCCTGCAACCCTTATACTGGCAGGAGTGGCCATATCGTTTTTGTTCAACGCCATGACGACAATCATCCTGACCTTCACAGACTCGGAGACCCTGGCAGATGTGTATGAGTGGCAAATTGGCACTCTTACAAACATAACTTGGGGAAGTGTCCCCGTGCCTCTTGTAATCACCATCTTGGGCACGATAGCTATGACTGTATTGTCCAGAAAACTCAACATCATCTCACTGGGCGATGAACAGGCGACCAGTCTAGGGGTCAGCGTGGAACGTATGCGCATGGTACTGCTGATCCTCATATCAATGATAGTCGCATCCGTAGTGGCATATGCAGGTATAATCGGGTTTATAGGATTGATTGCACCACACATAGTCAGAATGCTTATCGACAGCGATAATCGCTTTGTTATCCCCGGTTCTGCAATGTTTGGGGCCACTTTCCTATTGTCATGCGACATAATCGTGCGTATGTTATCAGATGTGGAGGCGATACCTGTCGGTGTAGTTGTGTCGTTCGTGGGTGCCCCCATATTCCTGTATTTGATTGTGAGAAGATCGAAATCCATGTGGTGATGCCTTGAACTGTGAAATCTATTCGATGGCAAATGGTCAGAGGAATCAGCGCAAGCGTTTCGTAGTGATTGTAGCAACTTTGGTTGCAGCGGCAGTTGTAATATTCATATGGGGTGTATCTACGTCCCAGTATGAGATAGGCTTCTTTGAAGCGTACAAGGTTCTTATGGATCGGATCATGGGTGTACCCCTTGACGGAACGTACGACTCATGGATGAAAGACTATGTAGTGGTTGAGCTGAACCTTCCACGTCTTGTGGGCGGCATAACGATAGGCATAGTCTTGGCCGTATCCGGTGCGATCATGCAATCTGTGATTAAGAACCCACTTGCAGATCCGTACACTACTGGGATATCATCTGGGGCCCTTCTTGGAGTGTCCATTTACATTTCCATGGGCTTCTGTCTGATACCTGGACTGGAGGGGGATGTGGCCCAGATGGTGAATGCGTTCATATTCTCACTCATTCCCACTATGGCCATTGTGTTGATCACTGTGATGAAGCGGAACATAACCCCGACTATGATGATCCTGGTAGGTATAGGCGTAATGTATCTGTTCTCGGCGACCTCTTCCATGGTGAGGTATCAGGCTGATCCTGATGCCGCGCATGAGATATTCACATGGACTCTTGGTACCCTTGGGCGGGTTACATGGGACAATGTATGGATACTGATAGTCACATCGGTATGTATCTTGGTCTTCGGAATCGCTGTTTCTAAGACTCTCAATACCCTTACCGCAGGTGACAATCTGGCCAAATGTCTGGGTGTCAATGTCCGTGTGTTTAGGATGGTTTGTCTGATCGCTGTGGCTGCGGTAACGGGCATCGTTGTATCCTACTCAGGCACTATTGGATTTGTCGGGCTTGTGTGTCCGCATATTACGAGGATTTTGGTCGGATCCAATAATAGGTATGTGGTTCCGTGTAGCGCGCTGGTCGGAGCAATCATGCTGATGTTTTCGGATTCTGTGGCCAAGATAATCATTCAGAGCGGATTGCCTGTCGGAGCGATAACCGCCCTTATAGGTAGCCCGATTTTCATCTATTTATTAATCAAGCAGAGAAACAATATTTGGTGATATAATGGACATCGATATCAAGAACCTGTCTTTCAGATATCCAGGGGTGGACGTGTTCCATGACGTGACGATGGATATGGGTAGGCCAGAGCTTTATGGCATACTGGGGCCGAACGGTGTCGGAAAATCAACACTTATACACTGCATTAACCGCATATTGCAACCGGCAGGAGGTACCGTCATGATAGATGGCGAGGATGTTGATAAATATCGTCTAAAGGACCTTGCTAAGAAGCTTGGATATGTTCCATGTGCAGGCTCTGACGCATTTCCCATGACGGTGGTGGACACCATTCTGGTTGGAAGGCATCCGCATAGCGACTGGCGTGTCACGAAGCAGGATTATGACCTGGTGTATGACACCATCTCGACTATGGGTCTAAGTGATCTCGCTATGCGTCCGTTCAATGAACTCTCTGCCGGGCAGAAGCAGAAGGTTATGCTTGCAAGGGGTCTTGTGCAGCAACCTTCTGCGATTTTGCTGGACGAGCCCACAGCTAATCTGGACATTAAGCATCAGTACGGGGTTACTAAGATGCTGAGGCGCATAACCCGTGAGAGGAACATGCTGGCGGTCATGGTTTGTCATGATCTGAATATTGCCTCGAGATATTGCGATCGTATAATCCTCATGAGTGAGGGAACGGTTTACAAGATGGGCACGCCTCAGGAAGTAATCACCGAATCGAACATAAGGCATGTATATGGGGTGGATTGCAAGGTCATACACAATTATGGGTGCCCACATGTCATAGTCTTTGATGACGGGTTGGATGAAATCTCAGAAGTCGTACCAGAATCTGCATGTGATGTCGACACTATCTCCGACGTAAATGAAAAATCGATTGCTCATCCCTGATCCATGGAGGATGCGACGGATTCCTGGGATGGACAGCCTTTGAACTGGGGGTGGTGTTATGCAACCTGTCTAACGTCATGGACGTTAGCCGGTGTACGCGCTCTATGTTCTGAAAAATAATCGTCCCGTTAAAACTCAATAATATAGAACACTAGTTTAAGCATTATTTTATCGAGACCCATTCTCAAGAGGACAATGGTTATATCTCCATAGAAATCTGGGTTATTGAATCAGATGATCGATCCGATTAACATGCAAGATGACAAAGTCCATATCGACCGCCACATCGGCAATCGGGTTCTGTGAGAGGTGCATCCATGTCCTTGATGAAGAAGTTCGATGACCTCTCCGGCAATTACAAGGTCCGCAAGGCATGGTTGACCTTTGCGATGACCATATTCCTGGTGGTCATCGTGATCCCGGCGATATTCGTCGTCACGAAGATCTTCACGGAGTGGGACCTTGTCACCAACGTCCTCAACGACCCTTCGACCATGACCATGATCGAGGGGGCGGTGTGGAACTCGTTCAGCATTGCATTCATCGTCACGATGATCGACATCCTGGTGGGCCTTCCGATGGCCTGGATCATGGTCCGCAGGAACTTCAAGGGGAAGAAATGGCTGGACACGCTCCTGGACATCCCCCTGGCATTCCCGACCGCCGTCCTGGGTATATCGGTCGTGATCTTCTGGGGAGCACCCGAAGGGGTGGCCATCCCCGGGCTGGGGCTGGATCTGTCCCCTTACGTGATGATGATCCTTCTCCACATCCTTTTCACATACCCGTACATGGTGCGTTCCCTGTCCGGTATCCTCGAGCAGATCGACGTGAACTACGAGACTGCGGCCATGACGCTCGGGGCATCCAAATGGACGGCGGTGAGGACCATCACGGTCCCCCTGTTCCGTGCGGGACTCGCGACCGGGTTCATCCTGTGTTTCGCAAGGTCACTGTCAGAGACCGGGGGAACATACATAGCATTGTCCATGCTGGGCGTGGACAGCACGTTCTTCACCGGGCCCTCGTTCATCAGCTGGCTCAAGCACGATTCCGCAGCGGTGGATTCGGGAGAGATGATGGGGGCCATGATCCTGATCAGCGTGGTCATGATCATCCTGGCATTGCTGTTGCTGGTCGTGGTCAAGTGGATCATAAAGCGCTTCAAGGTGCCGGTGAAGAAGGTATGGCCGGACATCGGTCGCAAGGTGAGCCGCGGATTCCTCCCGAAGACCAAGGACGTGCTCACGATCGCGTTCCTCATCCTCATCGTGCTGGTCCCGTCGTTCTACATATTCACGTTCCTGACGCAGCCCATCCCCGAGATCGACTACGGGGGGTTGTTCGGCTCCATCGGGATATCCGTATTCGTCGCCGGCGTCGCCGTGGTGGTGGACATAATCCTGGGGGTGCCGATGGCATTGTACATTGCGAGGAACCACAACGGGAAGCTGGCGAACATCATGGACGGGCTCGTCAACGTGCCCCTGATCATCCCCACCACCGCTCTGGGATTCTCGCTCGCGCTGTTCTGGAACAGCATCGTCGCGGAGGGCAGCATGGATCTGCTCCTGGTGATCCTCGGCCATATATCGTTCACGTACCCGCTCGTCGTCAGGAACCTGATCGGTGCGATAGAGGAGGTCAATCCGGAGTGCGAGGAGATCGCCATGACGCTCGGGGCCAAGCCGTTCCAGGCGTTCCGCAAGATCCTGATGCCCATAATCAAGTCCTCCGTGATGGCCGGAGGGATATTGGCATTCACGAGGTCCCTGGGAGAGACCGGGGCCACGACATCCATCACATCGTCCGTCAACACCGTTCCCGTGTACATCACGGACCTGGTGAAGGCCGGGGAGTACACCGAGGCCGCCATGTGCTCCATCGTCCTGATCATAATATGTTTCATTCTGATGCTCACGGTCAGGGCACTGACCCACAGGAGGCAGGGACGCGATGCCTGAGATAGTACTCGATGACCTTTGCAAGAAATTCGGAGACACGGTCGCGGCGGACCATCTCAACCTCACCATCGCCGAGGGGGAGTACGTCTGCATCCTGGGGCCCACCGGGGCAGGGAAGACCACGTGCATGAGGATGATCTGCGGTCTCACGCATCCGGAGTCGGGACGCGTCCTTCTGGACGGGAAGGACGTGACCATGGACTCCCCTGATTCGAGGAACGCCACCATGCTGACCCAGACATACGCGCTGTTCCCGCATCTCACGGTCTACAACAACGTCATGTTCGCTCCCAAGACCAAGGGTTGGCCGGAGGCGGATGCGAAGCAGGTCGTCAGGAGCACGCTACACATGGTGCACCTGGAGCAGAAGGCCGATTGGATCCCCGCGGAGCTCTCTGGAGGGCAGCAGCAGCGCATAGCCCTCGCGCGTGCGCTGGCATCCGGTTCCAAGGTGCTCCTCCTGGACGAGCCCCTGAGGGCGCTCGATGCCCGCCTGAGGATAGACCTGAGGAAGGAGCTCCGCTCGATGGCCAGGGAGATGGGTCTCACGTGCATCCACGTCACCCACGACCAGGACGAGGCGCTGGAGATGGCGGACCGCATCGCCATAATCCGTAAGGGCAGGATCATCCAGTTCGGGACCCCTCAGGAGGTCTTCGACAACCCTGTTACGCCTTTCGTCGCCAACTTCGTCGGAAGGTCCAACGTGTTCACCGGGAAGGTAGTAGGACATCCCGACGGCCTGACCGAGGTGGAGGCATCCAACGGGGCCAGGCTGCTGGCCCGCGGTTCGGACATCCCCGAGGGGGACGAGGCGGTCATCGCGGTGAAGGTAGGGTTCACGAAGCTGTCCAGGCCCGGGAAGGAGGATTGGACCGGCCTCATCGAGGGAAGGGTCGAGCGCGTCCTGTACGAGGGCGTGACGATCACCGTCGAGGTGTCGGTGGACGGGTTGGGCCTGATATCGTCCAAACTTCCCAACAAGAGATATGAGGATTACAAGCCTGGGGACTCGGTGCAGATAACATGGCCCGCCGAGAAGGCCGCCGTGTTCCCGATGCCCGAGTGCGGGCTCGAAGAAGAGATGAGGTTGGACTGATGGCAAGGATCAAGCTTGACAGGATCTCCATGCGTTTCGGCGATTTCTACGCCGTCAGGGACATCTCCCTCGACATAGGGAACGGGGAGTATGTGACGATCCTCGGACCGTCCGGATGCGGGAAGACCACGCTCATCAAGGTCATATCCGGGATCTGGACGCCCACCGAGGGCAAGGTCTATGTCGACGGGAAGGACGTGACCAACGTTCCGATAGAGGACAGGGATGTGGGATACGTGTTCCAGAACATCGCCCTGTTCCCACACATGAACCTGAAGGACAATGTGGAGTACAGCCCGAGGGTCAAGGACCAGGGCAAGGAGAGGATGGAGGAGCTGTCCGAGGAGTACCTCACGCTGGTGGGCATGTTCCAGAGGGCAGGACTCCTGCCGGAGGAGCTCTCGGGAGGCGAGCAGCAGAAGGTGGCCATCGCGCGTGCGCTGGCATCCGGATCGAAGATGCTCATGCTGGACGAGCCCCTGTCCGCCCTGGATGCCCGTGTCCGCGTGGAGCTGAGGTACGAGCTCCGCAGGATAGTCAAGAAGCTCGGGATCACCGTGCTCCATGTCACGCACGACCAGGAGGAGGCGATGTCCGTGTCGGACCGCATAGTTTTGATGCGTTATGGGGCGATAGCGGAGACCGGGTCCCCTCTGGAGATATACCGTCGCCCGAAGTCCGTATTCGCCGCCAACTTCATCGGGGAGACGAATCTCATGGATGCGACGGTCTCCGATTGGTCGAAGAGCGGGAAGACGAAGGTCAGGCTCCGCGGCGGACATGAGGTCCGTGTGTCCAAGACCGATTTCCGCGTTGGCGACCCCGTCGTGATCTCCGTTAGGCCCGAGCACGTGTATCCCGCGAATGACGGGATGGTCGCGAAGGTCCGTTCCGTCGTGTTCGGCGGCACGTATTGGCGTGTCAGGACCATGGCGGAGAGCAGTGATTTTATTGAGTACAACGTGCCTGCAGAGGACGAGGTGCCGAAGGTGGGCGACGAGGTCCGCCTGGTGTTCAACAAGAAGATGACCGTGGTGTTCCCCCGTCCCGAGGGCGGGATAGAGGAGGAGATTAGACTTGAGTAAGGATGCTGCAAGCCTTTTGGGTTGGTTTGGAAAGAGAAAGGAGGGGGTCGTCAATGACGGTCTCCGCGCTATGTTCCTGTCCGTTCAGGACTGTGTGACCGAACTGGGTCTCGCCATGCGCGCCATGGGGGATTCCGACCCTGCATCTGCACAGAAAGCCATCGAGAGACTGTTCCAATGTGAGCACGAGGCCGATGCGCAGGAGGATGAGCTCTGCAACCAGATCAGTCTCGGGGAGCTCGGTGCGCAGGAGAGGGAGGACCTTATGCACTTCATACGCAAGACCGATAAGATAGCCAACTGGAGCAAGGAGGCAGCGATCTCCGTCAAGCTGGTCGAGGAGATCGGACTGGAGGTCCCCCGCGAGATCTGGGACATGCTTGCACAGGTCGTGTCGGACCTCGAGTCCGAGGTGAGGAACCTCTCGAACGCGGTCAGCATCATGGGGGTCGAAGGCGCAGACGTCATGGAGTGCGTCCGCGGGGTCAGGGACCTTGAGAGGACCATAGACCGTTCGTACTTCGACATCACGAAGGCTATATTCAAGTCGGACATGGACAGTCCTTCCATAATCATGATGTCCCGCATCGTCGAAGCGATCGAGATGGCCGCAGACACCTGCAAGGGCTGTTCTGACACGGTGGCCATCCTTCATTTTGCGAAGAAGGTGTGAGCACGTCCCTCTTCGGAGCCAATGGCGTCCGTGGTGTGATAAACCGCGACCTCACCCCGGAGGTGGCCCTCCAGCTAGGAAAGGCTGTGGGACGCACGTTCCCGGGGGAGGTCGCCGTGGCCACCGATGTCAGGGACTCCGCGGATGCCGTCAAGATAGCGTTCCTGGCAGGGCTGATGGCCGTCGGGACGGATGTCGTGGACCTCGGAGTGGTCCCGACGCCCGCCCTTCAGCTGTACATGAGGGACAACCCCGATATGTCCGGCGGGATAATGATCACCGCCTCCCATAACACGAGCGAGTACAACGGGATCAAGATGATCCTCCAGGACGGTATCGAGGCCACGAGAGAGGACGAGCTGTCGTTGGAGACCTTCTTCACACGCAGCATCGACCCTGTATCTCCGTCCGATCACGGACGCATGAGGGCGGACGATTCCGCGATACCGCACTATGTCGATGCGGTCGTGTCCCAGGTGGACGCGGACGCCATCCGTGCCTCGGGCCTCACGGTGTGCGTGGACTGTGCCGGCGGGGCGGCCAGCCTGACCACGCCGCTGATCCTGAAGCGTCTGGGCGTGAAGGTCGTCGCATTGGGATGCGATACCGCCGGTGCCCCGAGCAGGGAGAGCGATCCCACAAGGGAGAACCTCGCGGACCTGATGGCGGTCACTCCGGTCGTACATGCGGACCTGGGCGTGGGCCATGACGGTGACGGGGGCCGCTCCGTCTTCGTCGACTGCGATGGGAACTACCTGAGCGGGGACGTGTCCGGTTCCATCGTCGCCAGGAGCATGCTCGGCGGCGGGAAGGGCTGGGTCGTGACCCCGGTGAGCTCGTCCATGGTCCTGGAGGATACGGTCGAGTCGTCCGGAGGGCAGGTCAGATACACCGAGGTAGGGTCCCACGCGATCGTGCACAGGATGCTCGAGAGCACGACCGTCCTGGGCGTGGAGGAGCACGGGGGCATGATATTCCCGGAGCACCAGTTCTGCAGGGATGGAGGCATGTCGTTGGCGATGATGCTTCAGATCGTCGCCAAGGAGGGCCCTCTGAATGCCCTCGTCTCATCGCTGCCGAGATATTACACCGTGAAGCACAAGGTCCCTTGTCCGGATGAGGCGAAGGCTCCGCTGTTGGACTGGTTCTACAAGGAGCTGGACGGGGGGCATTACAAAATCGACACCACGGACGGGCTCAAGGTGTACTGTGACGACGGATGGGTCCTTCTGAGAGCGTCGACGACGGAGCAGCTTTTCAGGATCTATGCCGATTCCTCGGACCCGCAGATCTCGGAGGATCGCGTCCGCCAGGTGGAGGAGAAGGTGACCGATTTCATCGGGAGCTTCACTCAAGGCTCTTCGCGTGAACAGCTAGGACCTCGTTGATCATCCTCGCCGCGAGGATGGATGTTATCCCTGAAGGGTCGGCCGGAGGACAGACCTCGTTGACATCGAATCCGATGAGTCTGTCTCCGATCATGTTGATGGTCCTCTTGACGTCCATGGGCGTCAGTCCGAAGGGCTCGGGAGTACCGGTCCCGGGGGCGTACGCCGGGTCTATGCCGTCTATGTCCAGCGTGAGGTAGACCTTTTCGGCCTTCACGGAGTCCAGGGCCTTCTCGACGGCCTTCGCGATGCCCATGTCCATGATGTCGAAGGAGCTGATGAAGGGCACGGGATCGTCCCTGTCAAGCTCTTCCGCACCGATCGCCCTTGCACCAAGGACGAAGACGTTGTCAAGACCGAGATGGTCCGCGGCGCGTCTCATCACGCATGCGTGGCTGTTGGGGGTCCCCAGGTACTCGTCCCTGGAGTCCAGGTGGGCATCGATGGATATGAGGGCGATGCTCCCCTCGGGGAACGCCCTGATTATGGGGATGTTTATGGAGTGCTCCCCGCCGATCGCGACTGTGAACTTTCCGTCCCTTATGGCCGGACCGACCGCGAAATCGACCTCTGCGAACATGTCCTCTGGGAGGATGAAATCGTCGCAGTTGCCATAGTCGCACACTTCCAGTTGCCTCTGGTCGAGGCCGTGCTCGAAGTGGATCTCCTCAAAATTGTAGGAGGCCCGCCTTATGGCGGTGGGTCCCTCCCTTGCGCCTGCCTTGAAACAGGCGGTGTGGTCATACGGGATTCCGAAGATGACTGCCTCAGCATCGTTGTATTCGGACTCCGCGCCGGCGTATGCGATCCCGTATGACATCTTTTCACGCCTCACATGATCTTGTATCTGCCCATGGCCTCGAGATACAGGATCTCTCCGCCCTCGGCCAGAGGCTGCTCGTGGTCCGCATTGATGGGGATTGAGATCTGCTCGAAGGTCTCCAGGTCCATGATGAGGGCCTCGTCGTCGCTGAGGGTGAGGATCTGTCCCTTCCTCTTGTCGATGACGGGTACCTGGACCTTGGTGCTGACAGGTCCGACGATGGACTTCTTGGCACCGGTGAAGATGCTGGCAGCATCCACGTTCGCTTTCGCGGATCCGTGCTTACCGGGCTTGGAGGTCGTGATCTTGATGATCTTGCAGGGCTCGTCGTCGATGTTGACGTATCTGCCCTCTTTCAGTTCCCTGATCTCTTTCATCTCCCACATTGGAATCACACTCTTCTGTTGAATGGCTTCCTGGCCTTCAAGGCCGGAAGTTCACCCCCGTAAAGGAAGCGTCGATATGCATGTTTGTAGCTGTCATGCTATCTGGCTCCCCTTAGGGACATTCGGCATATTAATATTGTGTGAAACCCGCATTTTTTATGGGGTTTTTCGTAGCAGAACCCTTCTGGGACGGAGGCGGACAGAAATAGCCAGCATGTGGTGCGGACACCACCGTCATACATGGCGGGGGAATGGCGGCAGGATGTCTCTCGAAACCATCCTGTCGCCGTTTCATCGGGGGTTCAGTGCCTGTGCGGCTTTCCGCCGGGCCTGCCCTTCCCACCTCTGTTCCTTGGCTTTCCGCCCTTGGGCTTCTGTGGCTTCTTGGGCGGGTCGGGATACCTCTTCTTGATCTCGGCGACCCTGACGCGGAGCTCCTCGTTGAGCCTGTCCCCTGCGAACTCGCCGTGGTACTGGTCGATCTTCGCCGCGATCAGGACCTTCCCTGCCAGCGCCCTCGCGATCTTGCCGCGTTGCCAGTACGGCGCGCGGTGGATGTCGGGGTGCTGATAGATGATCCCATGCTTCGGGCCGCGCTTCCCGGACCTCATCGCTCTGAACATGGCCTTCTCGGCGCCCAGCAGCTGGACGGTCGACGATGGGAGGGACGCGAGCCTCTCCAGGCCTCCCGCCAGGGACACCATCCTGGCAGCGAGGGGGCCGCCCAGCATCGCGCACATGTTGGGGCATGTCTGCTCGACTATCCCTTGGATGTACGCCTCCGTGCGGAGCTCGTCGTCGTACAGGCGGTCGAGGGTGTCGGCAAGGTCCATTATGGCCCTGAGGTCCTCGTCGTCGAGGTCGGCACCGATGGATTCGATGTCTATGCCGAGCTCCTCCTTGATGGAGTCCCTGTCCCCGAACCTGGCCACCAGTTCGGCGTACTTCTTGTCATGGGCATAGTCCGCAAGCTCGGGGAAGTGCATGCCGTACCACTCGTGGAGCCTCTCGCTGTACAGGTTGATGGTAGAGATCTGGTCGTCCAGGCTCCTGATTGCCTGTACGAGGTTCCTGTCCCTCGGCACCGGTTCTGACGTCCTCAGTTTCCCGAGGCCGACCATAACATCGTGCATGAACCTGTCATCGAACCCGTAGTCCGACGCCTTGATGAACGAGGAGTCGAACATCATGGGCCTTCCGAGCTCGGACTGTCTGCGGTCGGACACGTTGGGCTTCTCCTTTCCGGCCACCAGTTCCCTCTCCTCGTCGAGGATCCCGCCCCTCTGCATCAGGGCCAGCTTCTCCGCCGCCTCCTGTGCGTCCTTCGGCATGAGCCTCTTGTCCAGGATCCTCCCGGACTTCTCGTCCAGGATGAACGAGCCGAACCATTTCGTCACAAGTATTACCATCAGATCACTCCAAGTCTCTTCAGTTCGGACTCCGGAAGGTCCTCCGCATCGCCGCACATCATTTGCAGGCGTGCCTGGAACTCCAGCTCCTCCATCCTGTTGTACGCCTCCTCCAGGTTCCTGCCCTGCGTCAGCGCCCCGTGGCGCGCCATGAGCATGGCATCCGCCCCGGAATGCGCCCTGACGGCATCGACGAGGTCCTGTGTGCCGGGCGTCACGTACGGTATCAGGGGCACCTTCCCCAGGAGCAGGGCCCCTTCGGGAGTGAGGTTGCATCTGAGCCTCTCCCCGCGGGTGGTCAGGGCTACGCAGTTCAGGGGGTGGCAGTGGACCACGGCATTCGTCCCCGGGTTCGCGTTGTACAGCGCCAGGTGGAACCCCGTCTCGATGGAAGGTTTCGGGCCGGATATGACCTTGCCATCCATCGAGACCTTCACCAGGTCCTCCTGTCTCAGCAGACCCTTGTTCCTGCCGGACGGGGTGATCAGGATCGCATCGTCTATCCTGACGCTCATGTTCCCCCCGGCGGATACCGTCAGGCCCCTGTCGTAGAGTCTGGCACAGGTCTCGACGAGCTCCGTCCTCATCGATAGCTCGTCCATGTCAATCCCTCATGACGCCGACCTCGTCGGGTCTGAGGATGCCCTTCTCGGTGATGAATCCGGTCACCAGGTCAGCGGGGGTCACGTCGAAGGCGGGGTTGAGCGCCTGGGACCCCTCGGGGGCGATCCTGTGTCCCGCCACGACGTTGACCTCGTCCTGGGACCTCTGTTCGATGACGATCTCCTTCCCAGACCCCATGTTCAGGTCGAAGGTGGAGACCGGTGCGGCGACGTAGAACGGGATGCCGAAGTGCTTGGCCGCTATGGCCTTGTCGAACGTACCGATCTTGTTGGCGAAGTCGCCGTTCGCCGCGATGCGGTCCGCGCCGGTGATTATGAAGTCCACGCCCTGGCTCATATAGTATGCGGAGGCCCCGTCGGGGATAATCCTGTGGTCGATGCCCTCCTGACCGAGCTCCCAGGCGGTGAGCTGCATGCCCTGGAGGCGAGGCCTGGTCTCGGACACGTAGACGAAGAACCTCTTCCCTGCGTCATGGGCCGCCCTCATGGGAGCCAGCGCAGTGCCGACATCGACGGTGGCCAGCGCACCGGCGTTGCAGTGCGTCATCAGCCTCATGTCATCCTCGATGAGCTTCATGCCATGCTGCCCGATCAGCCTGCATTTGTCGATGGTCAGCTGTGCGTATGAGTCCGCGGACCTCACGGGATCCTCGCCGCTCTCCAGCCTCTCGCACATCCAGTCCACTGCGTGGAACAGGTCGTACGCGGTGGGCCTGGCGGACTTGATCTCCTCAGCGGCCTTCGTCAGGTCGTATCCGTTCAGTGCGGCGAGGCACATCCCGTATGCGGCGGAGGCGCCTATGGACGGTGCGCCGCGGGTGGTCATGTTGCGGATCGCCTCGGCCACGTCCGCGTGGTCGGTGAACCCTACGATGGCGAGCCTGGAGGGCAGCTCCCTCTGATCGATCATCATCACCTTTCCGTCCTCATACCAGACAGCCTTGATGTCCTTCCTCACACCGTCTACGACAGCTTTCATAATGCCAGACGCATCGACGGGGATGTTATTAACCTGATTGTCACTTTCCAAACGTCTGCCGCCGGACGGTGTCGGTCCGTGGGCTCAGACAGTATTTATTTAATGAGTATCGGCATGTCTGCCCGCATACCATGACGGATGGACCTCTGATAGATTTTGAGCTGTACTACACCAAGACCGGATTGGTGCAGGTTACCAACGATGTCAGACGTCAGATCCTGCATGAGCTGGAGGATCGCAACCTGTCACTCACGGAGCTCGCGAAGCTCACGGGAAAGGCACAGTCCACACTGTCCGTGCATCTGGACAAGATGGTTGGCGAGAACCTCATCGCGGTGCATGACGACCCTGAGGACAGCAGGAGGAAGGTCTACTCCCTGGTCTCCGTCATGCTCGCATATTCCAAACCCCCTTCCGATGAGGCCATGACCCTGGCCATGCATGCCCTTTCGGAGGTGGCGGACGATCCGGTCCGTACGCGTGACGCCCTGTCCAGATTCATATTTCTTGGATTCGACGGCATGGGGCTCTCGGTCGGGCCCATGGCGACCATCCTGGGCGCGATCCACGCCATGGCGCTTAACGGCAAGCTCACTGGGAAGAATCTGGAGGAGACCGTTGCCAACGGGCGGGACTATTACAAGAAGATGGGCCTGGGGGAGGCAAGCGTGTACTCGCTCAGTCCGCTCTCCATCATCATAAAGGACGACCTGCCGTTCACTCCCGATTCCGCCAGGTCGCTCGGATACTATGCGACCGGGTTCTTCTGCAAGATACTCGAGGATGCCACCGGGAAGGTGTATTCGGTGACCTCGGACGAGGTGTTCGGGACCGAGAACAATTATTTCCGCTTCACTCTGGAACCATCGGTCAAGAACTGAAGTCACTCGGGCTCGAACGTCAGGAGCGCACCGTTCCCGAGGACGTCGCAGGATGCGAGCCTCAGCCTGATGCCTCCCTCCGATGCCCATCCGTCGCCGTCGCACGGTGTGGGGGAGTCACGGCCGCCTATGACCAGGCCGCCGACGAATACCGTGTACTTGTCCACGAGCCCTGCTCTGAAGAACGACGATATCGTCTTCCCTCCGCCCTCCACGAGCACATTCTCTATGCCCATGTCGGCCAGTTCCTCCAGGACCGCCTCCAGGTCGATGGAGTCCTTCCCTGCACGGAGCGTCTCCTCGCAATCCCATTCGCGGTCGCAGGACTCCAGGGTGACCATGATGGTCGGGGCCCTGTCGTCGAGGACGAGTGCATCGTCTGGAGTCCTTCCGTGCGGGTCCAGGACGACCCTGATGGGGTTGGTGTCGTAGTCGAGGTCCTTCAGGGTGAGGTGGGGGTTGTCGGCAACGACGGTCCCGACCCCGACCAGGATGGCATCGTACTTCCTCCTCAGGTTCTTCGCACGTGACTTGTCCTCGTCAGAGGATATCGACACCTGGGTCCTGTCCGCGCCCGCGATCTTCCCGTCGGCGGACATGGCGCAGTTGACATGGACGAACGGCCTCATCGCCTCGCCCCCGGTGTGACCGTGAAACGGTACACGTCCTGTATCCTCTCGACCCCGAACTTCACATCCAGGAACGATTCGAGGGTGTCCATCTGGCTCAGGAGATGTCTGCTGATCCTGGAGACGTTGAACGAGCTCTCCCCCTGGGCCATGGCCATGTAGGGCAGGAGCTGGTCGGCGGTGTGCACGTCCATGGTGGCACCGCTCCTCATCTCGCTGAGCAGGTCCTTCGCGGCATCGCGCCCGCTCCTCTCGGGGGACTGGCCTCTGGCGGACAGGGCATTGCTGCCCAGCATGCCGTTCTCGTATTCCGCGACGAGGACAATGCCGGCCCCGCGGGAATCCCCCTCGGTGTACTGTATGTCTATGTCTATGTCGGCCACAGGCGAGATCATCTGGGTGCAGCTCTTGACCATCGCGTCCGGGATCCAGTCCGAGAGGCGCTGGCAGAAGCACACCCCGCGCACCGCCTTGAGGTCACCCAGGGTGTCCAGCTGGAGAGGGGATATGTCCCCGATGGGATCGAGTCCGGCGATCACGCGTCCTCCGCCCTGAGGATAGAATCCTCTCTCTATGATCTTCACGTCGGCGGCGATGCCCATCTTCCTCATCATCGGGAAGAGCAGGGTGGAGTACGAGTCTATCGGGGGTGCCCACATGACGTTGGTCCCTCCGCATATGTCGACGGTGAGGCGCTTCTTGTGCCCGCGTGCGGCCAGCAGCATCGCCTGAAGCACGAGGCTGATGCTCCCTGCCGAGCTGATGTTGACGTTTATGTCGTACTCGTGTTGGGTTCCGGGGTAGAACAGGAGGTCTCCGGACCCCATCGTGCACCCCTCTATCTCCGATCCGGCCATCTGTGCGACCGCACGTACCGCGGCCACATGCTGTTTGGACAGTCCGTTGGTGGGCCTGTTCTCCCTGATGCGGGTCAGATGTACGGGTATGCCCGTGACCGTGGACATGGCCACCGATGTGCGGACCATCTGTCCACCGCCCTCTCCGCGGGAACCGTCTATCTCGAGCATATCCATGGGCGGACGATAGGCGACCTGTCTTTTAGGGTTTTCCTTATAAACGCCATACGGGCGGGATGCAGTGGATTGGAGAAAGGATGGTGCGATTGCCGGGAATCGAACCCGGGTCAGAAGCTTGGGAAGCTCCCGTCCTAACCGCTGGACTACAATCGCGCAGTCCCCTCCATGTCATTCTTCTATTTAATGACGGGGCTTCGAGCCGGAGGGTGGGCGGTGCATCGGCGTCTGTGGATTCTGTTATATACGATGTCCATCTACGGCATATCGCGGGCTCGTGGTCTAGTGGTTATGACGTCGCCCTTACAAGGCGAAGGTCGCCGGTTCAATCCCGGCCGGGCCCACCACTCCATCTTCTGGTCTCTCGGCTAGTGTGTTTCCTAATTCTGGTGTCATATAGACATCCTCGTGGATTTGAAACGGT